>JAIRRF010000322.1 GCA_031256115.1 Treponema sp. | reverse complement strand
ATCGGCAAATCCCTCTTTCAGAGATTTACCATCAGCTACTGCTTTTTCCAGGGCAGAGACGGCAGGATCCAGGGAATCAATGATGGTTTTGTCACCGGGCTTTGCCTTGCCGCGTTCTTGCAGCCCATCCACAAAGGCCCGGAAGAAAATCGCCATCTCAGGGAGGCCCAGTTCGGTTTTTTCCTTAACAGCCTTGCCGCCCCGCATAAAACCTGTTCCTATCAGGGTTCCCATGGTGGAAGGGGCCGCCTTAGCCATAGCCATACCTACTTTGGTAAAAACCTTGCCTAAATCCGATTCTGCCGGGAATTCATCTGCTGCGGCGTTAAAGGCATGCACCATGGTCAGCCCCAGATCCCCGTCTCCCATAACACCGTCCAGTTCAATAAGCCTGTCCTTGTTGGCGGCCATCACTTCTTTTAAAGAACTAAAAAGTTTTTTAATATCAGGGAGAAGAAGTTTTTCACAGGCCATTCTTATGCCTCCAGCTGCACCTGCTCAAAGAAAGGCGTGTGGGCCGGTTTTGCCAATAAGGTCTTTAACTCTCCGTCAAGTTTTAGAAGCGAAATGGAAGCACCGGCCATTTCCATGGAAGTGGCATATTCTCCCAGATACGCCTTATAAACCTTTATATTTTTTTCTTTGAGAATCTCCGCCGCCTTCCGATACATCACATAGAGTTCTTCCTTGGGAGTAGCGCCCAGTCCGTTTACAAGGACCGCAACTTCATCCCCGGAATTATAGGGAAGGTCTTCCAGAATCTTATCCATCATGATCTGCACAGTTTCATCGGCAGTTTTTAGTTTACCCCGCTCTATGCCCGGTTCACCGTGGATCCCCATACCCAGTTCCATCTCATCCTCTCCGATGCTAAAGGAAGGCTTGCCCACTTCCGGAACTATACAGGGGGAAAGGGCCACTCCCATGGTTCTGACATTGGCGGCAGCCTTATCGGCGATCCGCTTTACTTCATCTAGGCTTTTCATTTCCAGGGCGGCGGCGCCAGCGCACTTGTACAGGAAAAATATCCCCGCCACCCCCCGGCGCTTTCCTTCCTGCCCCCTGGGGGAAGAGGCCACATCCTCGCCGGCAGCAATGGAAAGCACCTTGATGTCTTCCGCATCGGCCATTTCCGCGGCCATGTCAAAATTCATTATGTCCCCGCCGTAGTTTCCGTAAATATACAGTACCCCGGCGCCTTGGTTGATTGCCTTGGTAACTTCGAACATCTGCTCCGCCGAAGGAGACTGGAAAACTCCGCCTACAGAACAGCCGTCCAGCATACCGTCTCCCACATAACCCAGAAACAGGGGAAGATGACCGGAGCCGCCGCCTGTGGCGATACCGACTTTACCCTTGTAGGATTTGGCGTTTACCATACAACGTAAATCATTATTTACAATTTTGACTTTGTCCGGATGAGCCGCCAGGATACCCTGGATCATTTCATTTACAAAATCTTCCGGTTTGTTAATAAATTTTTTCATAATACTCCTCCTGTTTATTTTATCCCTTTGTTTCTTTCTGCTGGGCTTTGATGCGTTTTTGTTCATGATACCTGGCAAGCATAAAATTAATCACCATGATTAACAACAGGGCCAGACCCCATATTATCTTTTTGGTAAATGCCGAAAAAGCCAGCATGGTTAGGCCGCTCTGGGTAAATTGCAGAATCAAGATCCCCATTACGCTCCCTATGACACTGGCAACCCCGCCGCTGGGATCCGTTCCACCCAAAACAGATACCAATATAGCCTGGAGCAGATAATCGGATCCATAGCCGGGCCGCATGGAATTAGCTCTGGAAATCATGATCAATGACGACAGGCCCGCCAGAATTCCGGTAAGTACAAAAGTACGGATGATTACCATATTGTTATTTACTCCCGAAAAACGGGAAACCAATGGATTTGCCCCTACCATATACATATTAAAGCCATGTCTTGTACGTCTAAGCATAAATGCCACTAAAAGCGTAATAAAAATAAACATTAAGAACGGCACGGGAATACCCATAATAAAACCGTTTCCGATAAAGTCAATTTCATTAGGCAGTCCGGAAATACCGTGGCCCTTGGTCAGGATAATTGCCATTCCCATAAGCAGCCCCTGAGTTCCCAGGGTAGCCAGGATAGGAGGAACCCCCGCTATCGCAATTAGGGTACCGTTAAAGAGGCCGCAAATTGCGGCGGTTACCAGAACCACTACAAACACAAGAAGCAGCAGGGATCCGCCGGACAAAACAGCGGTGATGCTTTCTGATTTTAAAATCATTGCCGCCAATACCCCGCAGGTATTAGCAACCGCTACTACAGAAAGATCAATGCCTCCTATAACCATGGAAAGCATCATGGCCAGGGTTAAAATACCGAATTCAGGAAACTGGGCCAGCATGGAACGGAAATTTCGTACCGTAGGAAAACGGGCCGGACTGAGTACCGAAAAGAGAATAAGGAGAGCCACCATAAGAATAAACAGGGTAATATTTTTTGCCTGTCCAGTAAGGAAGGTGTTACGGAATTCCAGAAAGCTTTTCCTGTTAATTGTCATGCCGCGCCCATCCCTTTCAAGGACTTTAGTTTACTCTGCACATTGGTAATGGTAACGCCGATAACGATGATAAGACCTACAAAAAAATCCTGCCAATAGGAAGATATCCCTATTAAAACCAGATTTTTTTGTAAGACCATAATCATGGCTACCCCCAGCATTACCCCCGTAAGGGTACCTTTTCCGCCGGAAATCCTGGTCCCGCCCAGAACCACCGCGGCAATAACGGTAAGCTCCGATCCGATCAAACCCATGGGGTATGCGAAAAGAATTAAACTAACATGAATTATGCCCATGATTCCCGCAAGAAATCCTACATAACAATAAATAAAAAATTGTATTGCAGGGATATTGAATCCCGCCCGTTTTGCCGCTTCCGGATTTCCGCCAATCGCGTAAATTCCCCGGCCTATCATGGTAAACTTGAGAATAAACCAGGTTAAAAGGAGCAGGGCCAGTAGTATAAAAAAGAATACCGAAAGTCCGAAGGGAGTACCGTTGGGAAGGGTCCAGGAAATTACCGACATGTCTCCAAAATCCTTATAACATTGGGGAAGATCCCCCACATTGTAGGATTTGGATCCGACAAATTCCAGCATAGCTCCGTGAAAAAAGCTGGCTGTTCCCAGGGTTACAATAAGTACCGGTATTTTAAAAATCGAAACAAAAACCGCATTAAATGCTCCCAAACCAATACCCAGTGCAATAGCACACGCAAAGGCAACAAAAATATTATCAATCCCTGAATCAAGCAGAATACGGGTTGTAATGTAATGGGTACAGAGAGCTACTGCGGTACAGGAAACATCGACGCCTCCGGAAAGCATTACAATAAATACGCCAATAGCCAGAATAGCCGTTCCCGCCGATGTTTTTGCCATAACCGCGAAATTATCAATAGTAAGGAACACAGGGCTGACAATAGTAAGGGCAGCACAAAAAACAATCAATACCAGAGCCAGATAGGTTTCGTTGTGGCTAAAAAGTTTTTTAATGTTCATCCCGCCGCTCCCTGGACAAAGTTTCTGCTGCTGACGATATCAAGCAATTCTTCTTCGTTTACCTTGGTGCTGTCTTTAATTTCTTTTATTATCCGGCCTTCTGCCATGACAAGAACCCTGTTACAGTTGTCGAGAATTTCCGGAATTTCATCGGAGATCATGATGATAGACATTCCGTTCCGGGCCAGATCCCGTATTATTTCGTGGATATTGTGTTTTGATCCTATATCAATGCCGATGGTTGGGCCGTCCAGGATAAAAACCGCCGGTTTGGTAGCGAGCCACTTGGCAATAACAACCCGCTGCTGGTTTCCACCGGAAAGGCTCGAGGCCGAAGAATGGTGGCCCGGAGTTTTGATATTCAACTTTTTTATCCAGGATTTTTTTTCATCTTCCTGCCTGCTTCTCACCAATATCTTAAAACGGTTTAATAATTCATTCAGTACAGTAATAATAATATTATTTCCTACGGTATGAGCCGCAAAAAGCCCCTGGGTAAGCCGGTCCTCCGGAAGGTATGCAATCCCTGCGGCAATAGCGTCTCTGGGCGACCTAATGTCAAGCGGTTTACCATTAACCCTAATTTCTCCTGAATCAAGCCGGTTAAGCCCAAAGAGTGAAAGGGCTATTTCGGTCCGGCCGGAACCGAGAAGGCCGGTGATACCCAGGATCTCTCCCTTTTTTAAATCAAAGCTGATGCCGGAAAACTGACCAGTTTTATTAAGGTCATGGACAGAAAGTACCGGTTCCGAAGTTCCGTTATAGCGGTAAGGTTCGGCTTTAAAATTCTGCCCGGTCATAAGAAATACCATTTTATCGTTGTTTAGTTCCGATGCGGGATAAACCCCTACTTTTTTTGCATCCTTTATGATGGTTACCCGCTCTGCAATTTGAAATACTTCGTTCAATTTGTGGCTGACAAATAAAATAGCTATACCTTTTTTTTGGAGTTTTGCAATAACTTCAAAAAGATGCTCCACTTCGTCCTTGGTAATGGCCGAAGTGGCTTCGTCCATAATTATAAGCCGGGCATTTTGGGTAAGGGCCCGGCATATGGCTACAATCTGCCTGCGGGCTATCGAAAGATTTTCCACCTTTTCATATAAATCTATATCTTCGCCAATTTCTTCCAGTGCCTTTCTTGCATCCTGGTGCATATGTTTCCAGTTAATTACCCGGTTATTTGACACAAGCATCTGGTTCATGGCTATATTTTCTGCAACAGTCATATTGGGAAAGAGGGAAAGATCCTGATAGATGATCTGTACCCCGGCCCTGATTGATTCTATGGCATTTATACTTTTATATTCAGTTCCGTCTAAAGTAATGGTTCCGGAATCGGGCTTGTAAACGCCTCCGATAATCTTAATAAGTGTTGATTTTCCTGAACCGTTTTCCCCAACCAGACAGTGGATTTCCCCTTTTCCAATGGAAAGATCCACATTGTCCAGGGCTTTAACCCCTATAAAGGTCTTGGTAATATTTTTTACTTCCAGAAATAATTCAGCCATAGGTCTGTCCATATTATAGCATTCTCGTACCGTTTCGACGAAACGCTCATTCAAAAATGCTTACGAAAATACAAGGGCTGGACAGGAAGTAATAGACTTCCTGGACAGCCCCAACTCCCCTGTTCATTAAGAAAATACTAGTTCGACAGGCTCCTAGAGCTTGTAGCTGCCGTCAGGATTTCTCCATTCACCAAGGTTGCCCTTGTTAACATCGACCCAGGCTGCTCCATAAATGATAGGAACACCATGTTCGTTGGGGGTGATTGTAATGTTGTTATAACCTTTTGCTTTCAGGTCCGTTCCCGGAGTGATCGACTCTCCCTTAAGGGCCTTATATGCGGCCATGGCCGTCGCATAGGCTGCATCGGCGGGAACCCAGAAGTGGAGTGAAATAGCAGCGCCGGATTCCAGATAGTCACCGGCAACCGAAGGCAGACAGGTACCAAAAGCGGCAACCCTGCCGATAAGTCCGCGCTCAGTAATCGCCCTGGCTGCACCAGGCATGGTACCCATGGCGGAGCCCATTATAGCCCTGACATTGGGATTGGCCTGGAGAAGTTCCATTGATTTTTGGTAGGCAATTTCCTGCTGTTCCTGTTCCTCTAATCTATCTCCGGCTTCTCTAAGACCAGGCCACCTTTCCCTGGCCCGGGCAATTTCTCCGTCTACCCACTGGTTGTGTGTGGGAGAAGTAAGGTGGCCGACGAAGGGCTGCCAAACACCTTCTCCGCCCATCCATTCAGCCATTACATCCAGCATATGGGCGCCGTAGGCGTGATTATCAAAGGCTTCCACATCGTAGTCTGCATCGGACTGGGTTCCGGCTTCGTGGGTGAGGATCTTGATACCCTGGGAACGGGCATTTCTAAAAGCAGGCACCAGAGATGCGGGGTCATTCGGAATAACCAGAATGGCGTCTACACCCTTGGCAATCAGATCATTCACAAGAGCGACCTGGGCCGCCGGATCTGCCGTAGAATGGCCGATTTGGTACGCATTAACATCGGAATGATCGTTATTAAAACGGGTCATACCATCCCTGGTACTGTCAAACCATGCGACACCTTCCAGCTTTACCACTAATACGATTTCGTACTGTTTATCACCTCCGCTCAGGGTGGCTGTTCCCTTGTCCCCGGAACAGGCAATAAATGCGGTACTTAGGCTTAGGATAAGCAGTAATACCATTAGTTTTCTCATAAAACCTCCTATAAAATTGGTGTTTTAATTATACACAGTCATGTCTTTTTGTCAAGATGGTTTTTTTCATATTTCAAAAAATCTTTCCCTGCCTTTACATTTGTAAAGAGTACAGACTTGCAGAGATCTGGAGGTGGCAGAAGCGGCGGGAATCCGGCTTTGTCATATTCGCCCATCAGCACCTGATAATGTTTTTTATATTACATTCATATCCCTCTTCTCACACCGATATTTTCATTGTGGAATTCTTGCGCTTTTGATCCGTCTCAAGTTTGGAAGTCCAGGCCTGGTTTTTCTTCTTTACCAGCTCCGCCTCATTTTCTTCTCCCAGAGTTGTGTGCAGACGATAGAGGGAAGAAAGAAAATTGATACCCTTTTGAAAATCGGCAAAATGTTTGGTTGACATTTCGTACCTTTCCCGGTATCTCTCCGCTGCGCGGTGGAGAAGTTCTTTGGTCATCACCAGGTGGTATTTTGTGTGTTCATAATGCGGGGAGCTGGGATCCGTATTGACGGCGGCTTTTTTTAAATCAAGAATGTTTTTTGCTACCACCGCAAACCTGCCTTCCAGTTCCACCAGCGGCCATTTCCATTTAGAATTGTCCCCGTAGGCATTTAAGAGAAATTCTATTGTTTTGCCAAGTTTTTCAATCAGGCGGTAACGGCTGACGGCGTCCAGATAGGTTATTTCCGCAAGTTTTTCCTCGTAATGGGAAAAAGGCGCGTCTACAATATCTGTTACCACCGCTTCCAGATAAGCTACGCACCTGTACAGGGATTTCCGCCCGTAGTCAAGGGCATCTTCATTGCTTGCTTCAAGGATCGTTCTGGATATCGTATCAATTTCAAGTTTTTGTATGGCAAGATTCAACCTTTCTTCCGCCAGATCAAGATGCAGTCCGGCGGCTTCTTTGGGATACTTTTTCAGCATTACCAGGTGCCTTTTTATTTGGGTTTTGATTTCGCGGATTTTATCATAGCAGGGTTTAACTTGTTGTTGAAACAGTGTATCTGCGTCAATACTTTCAGATTCGGTAATCTCCTCATGGGACAGGGGGCGGGCTATGAAAATGGTTTCCGGTGAAGTATGCACAAGGGTATTGGACTTACCCAACAACTCTACAACAGGGTAATGCGGGTCTTCAGGATTTACGTCATGCACCTGGGCTTGTTTGCCATCGGACAATAAAACCTTAAGCCCTATTGGGTAAAGCGAAAGAGAATTAACCAATGCCTGGACAATGGTGTTGTCGTACTGTTTGTTTTCATTTTTAAGCAGTTCGACCAGGCCGGTATGGTGGTTCTTGTTTTCTTTGTAATGACGTTTTGCGGTACTCGCCTCATACGAACAGGCTACCGCGATTATCTTCGCGTACAGGGTTATTTTTCCCCCGGTAAGTTTCCGGGGATACCCCGATCCGTCTTCCCGTTCATGGTGTTCAAGTATCGCCGCCTTAACGGCCGGGGAAAGATTATAGGGCTCAAGGAATTTATATCCGTGTATTGGATGGGTGTAAATCAACTTTCTTTCCTGTTCGGTTAAAGCCCGGTCTATTGAGTGCAATTTTGACGGTATTTTGGTCATGCCAATATCGTGAAGCAGCGCCGCAATGCCAAGTTCAATGAGCCGGTGAATGGGAAGCCTAAGGTATGCGCCAATAACAATAGCGATAACTGCAGATCGTGCCAGGTGTGAGCTGAGGTAGTTTTCGCCTTGTGCGGATTCGGCATGGAGTATTGAGTGCATGAAAGAACGCCGGGTAGCTTTAAGGGCGTTGCATATTTTTTTGATCTCTTCGGTAACAGCGCCGATATCCAGGTCTTTATTCGGCACACAATGTGTAATAAGAAATTCAGCATATCCCAAAAATGAAGTATAAATTTCATCCGGGGCATTTCCCGGCGTTTTATTTTCCATTACTTGCAAAAGCCTCAATGATAACCCTTTGCTTTATTGAGGTTCGGCTTTTCCGTTGTGGTTGATTACTCATATTATTCTCCTGGTTTTATATTTGATTGTGTTTTTCATGTATTCTCCTCCCTTAATTAACTACAACCCTATTTCTTCCGGATTTTTTTGCCTCATATAATGCCCTGTCTGCTTCATGTAATAATTGTGTCTGGGAATTATTGTCATCAGGCACAATGGTTGCCATTCCTGCGCTAATGGTTATGTATTGTGAAGTCTCGCTTGAGGGGTGAGGAATATTTATCTTTTCAACATTTGCAACCAATGTATTTGCAAAATCAAGCGCGTCATTGCTTTTTATAAACGGAAGCAGGCAGATAAATTCTTCTCCGCCGAATCTAGCAACAAAATCAGTTTCCCGTTTTACATGATTCTTTATACATTGTGCGACAGCGATAAGTGCTTTGTCGCCTTCCAGATGCCCCAATGAATCATTATATTTTTTAAAACAATCCACGTCTATCATTAAAACGGTTACAGGAAGATTTAAACGGTGATTTTGTTTCCATACTATATTCATATATTCCGAAAAAGAACGCCTGTTGTTCAGTGTGGTAAGCTCGTCTTTTGTTGATAATTCTTCCAATTTCTTATTTGCGGACAGAAGAAGATTGGCAAAATCACGCTCCTTTTTGATAAAGCGGTGAACGTTATCAGATAACCATTTCATACACAATGCTAATACTATAAAAGCACCTGCAATGCTGATCGCCGTTTGAAAAATAAATATATTCATTATTGAGTTGTATTGTTCACGATTAGTGTCCGCGCCTGCCAGCCCCAAAAATTCACCTGTATCCGTATGGAATATCGGAACTAAAGCGGCGAGCAGATCACCCCAGCCGGTTTTTATAAAATCAGAACCGAGAACAGTTCTCTTTTCCCGAAAGGCTAATAAATCTACACTGGTCATTTGTTCCTGTACACCAGGCGGAGTGTATAGCGGGCTGTCCGTAGGCTCTCCGTCAAAAACAAACGCAAAGGTATTATCATCTCTGTATCTTTGCGTATATATATAGGTAATGTGTTCATCATTTTTCTGCCGTATCTTTATCATCAAATTATGTATACGATTGTAATATGCGGAGTCCGCAGTCATGTCATTAAGAAATTCCGCATAAGCATCGGAATCTTCAGCGATAACAGCAGCTATTGTTGCCGCTAAGGCATGGCATTTGTTTACAAGCTGCTTTTTTAATTCAGCAGCGGCAAAATTGTAAGTAATTATACCTACAGCCAGCGTAACAAGGCAAAATATGACCAATAACAGCATGATATGGCGTTTTGTGTGTAAGTTTTCTTTTTTTTCCCGCATTTTTACTTACTCCACCTTGAACCGGGAGACTTCCTTTAGTAAAACGTCAATGGCATTACGGTTTTTTATGCTTATCTCATTGACGTGGTTTACCGCCGTGTTGATTTCTTCCGCGCCATTGGCCATTTCATTTATACCGGAACTTATCTCTTCTGTCGCTTTTTCAAGATTGCTGCTTTCGGTTATAACTTCTTTTGCCATCTCAAGCATTTCATCAGAATCTGCTGTTACCTGACGGGTAATTTCATTTACATTGCCTACGCCTTCTAGCACCTGTCTGCTTCCTGTTCCCT
>JAIRRF010000262.1 GCA_031256115.1 Treponema sp. | reverse complement strand
TATAATCATGATGAAAAGCCCGTGTACTTTAAAACCGCGGAATGTTCCCAACATGGTGGAGTCCTGGGAGCGGCGGAACTTATCTTTGCAGAAAGCCGGGAGAGCCCTAATGATGTTCGGTGAATTAACCGAACGGATGCGGGATTTCCGGGAGGAACTGCTGTCCCAGCAACCGCAGGTATGTGCCGAGCGGGCAATAATCACCACAGAAATCTACAGGGCAAACATGGATCAAAGTCTGGCCATACGCCGGGCACTGATGTACAAAAATGTTCTTGAACGGATGAGTATATATATTGAAAAGCAAACCCTCATTGCGGGAAACCAGGCTTCGGGCAACCGCTTTGCCCCAATCTTTCCCGAATATGCCATGGACTGGGTAATCGCGGAACTGGATGAATTTGATAAGCGGCCCGGTGACCGCTTTTTTATTACCGAAGAAACAAAGGAACAGCTAAAGAAAATAGCTCCCTTTTGGGAACACAACACCGTCAAAGACCGGGGCCTGGCGGCCATGCCCGAATCGGCCAGAATCTTCTATGATTTAGGAATCATCAAGGCCGAGGGGAACATTACCTCCGGGGACGGCCATGTGGCGGTGAATTACCGGCGTATGCTCCAGGGGGGCCTTAAGGAATTCCGGGAACGGGCGGAACAGAAATTGGAAAAGCTTGATTTAACCGATTACCGGAATTTAAGTAAATCCTGTTTTTACCGGGCGGTGATCATCGTTATTGACGCTACCGGGGCTTTTGCCAAACGTTATGCGGATCTGGCGCTCGGCTTGGCAAAATCGGAAAAGGACGGAAAACGCCGGGCGGAACTGGAAGAGATGAGCCGCATCCTCAACAAAGTCCCCTATGAAAAGGCAGAGAGTTTTTACGAAGCGGTACAATCCCTGTGGCTGGTGCATCTTTGCCTTCAAATAGAAAGCAACGGACATTCCCTTTCCTACGGCCGCATGGATCAGTACCTCTGCCCTTATTACGAAAATGACCTGGCCGCCGGAAAAATCACCGAAGAAGCCGCCTGTGAACTGCTTACAAACCTCTGGCTTAAAACTTTTACTATAAACAAGATCCGCAGTTGGACCCACACCCAGTTTTCCGCCGGAAGCCCCCTGTACCAGAATGTTACCCTGGGGGGCCAGTTTCTGGATGAACAGGGAAATAGCCGGGATGCGGTTAATCCTCTAACTCATTTGATACTCCGCAGCGCGGCCCGGACAAGGCTTCCCCAACCCAATGTAACGGTGCGCTACCACCGGGGCTTAAGCGCCGATTTTATGACCGAATGTGTCGAACTGGTCCGGCTGGGTTTCGGCATGCCGGCCTTTAACAGCGACGAGGTGATCATCCCTTCGTTTATTGAAAAGGGCGTAAAAAAGGAAGACGCCTGGGATTACTCCGCCATAGGCTGCGTGGAAGTGGCGGTCCCCGGCAAATGGGGCTACCGTTGTACCGGCATGAGTTTTCTGAATTTCCCCAAATCACTCCTTATCGCATTAAACGACGGCGTTGATCCCAAATCCGGAAAACGGCTTCCCGCTTCCAACGGCAGGCCCCTGCCTGCCGTAAAACATTTCCGGGACATGCAGAGATTTGACGAAGTAATGGAAGCCTGGGAGCGGATAATCCGGGATTTTACCCGCCACTGTGTGATCATAGACTCCTCTGCCGATACGGTTCTGGAGAAGGACACGGCGGATATTCTCTGCTCGGCGCTCTGCGACGACTGCATTGAACGGGGCCTTAACCTTAAAGAAGGGGGAGCTGTCTACGACTTTATCAGCGATTTGCAGGTGGGTATTGCAAACCTGGCGGATTCCCTTTCGGCAATTAAAAAATGCGTTTTTGAAGATAAAAGCATAGGCGCCGCCGAACTCTGGGAGGCCCTGGGGGCAAATTTTGAAGGCCCCCGGAACGAAACAATCCGCAGCCTGCTCCTGGCCGCACCAAAATACGGCAATGACGACGACTATGTGGATTCCCTGATCAAAAAAGCCTACGACATTTACATTGACGAGATGAAGAAATACCGCAATACCCGTTACGGCCGGGGGCCCATAGGCGGATTGTACTATGCCGGAACATCTTCCATATCCGCCAATGTTCCCCAGGGGGCCGGAACCCTGGCTACCCCGGACGGCCGAAAGGCGGGGAAAGCCCTGGCCGAAGGCTGTTCCCCCGTCCACGGCATGGACAGGCAGGGCCCCACGGCGGTATTCAAAACCGTGTCCAAACTTCCCACCCGGGAAATCACCGGCGGGGTGCTCCTTAACCAGAAAGTAAATCCACGGATGCTGGACAAGGAAGAAGACCAGCATAAGTTTATCAGCCTGATCCGGACATTCTTTGATCGGATGGAAGGCTTTCATGTTCAGTTCAATGTGGTTTCCCGGGAGACCCTGCTGGACGCCCAGCTCCACCCGGAAAAACACCGGGATTTAATTGTCCGGGTAGCCGGTTACAGCGCTTTCTTTAACGTGCTGTCGAAGGAAACCCAGGACGATATTATCGGGCGGACAGAGCAGACGCTGTTTTAAACCCTAATTTACCGTACAAACATCCGGGTGTTCCTAATC
>JAIRRF010000244.1 GCA_031256115.1 Treponema sp. | reverse complement strand
GATCGGGACGCTTATAATCCCGAACACCTGGAACTAAAGCTGGACCCAAAAACCCTGTTGATTCTGGAATCATGAGGTAATGAAATGTTAGCCAATGAGCCGAAATATATCCGGTATGTCGAGCTTCTGCGAAAGGAATTAATTCCGGCGACCGGATGCACAGAACCGGTGGCGATTGCCTACGCCGCGGCTCTGGCCAGAAACGAACTGGAAACCCTTCCGGACAAAGTTGTCACTGAAGTCAGCGGTAATATACTAAAAAACGTGAAAGGCGTAGTGGTTCCGAATACCGGTGGGTTAAAAGGAGTAAAGGCAGCGGCGGCGGCTGGTATCATCGCCGGAGACAGCGAAAAAATCCTGAGTGTTATTTCCGCCGTCAGTGAGAAACAGAAAGAGGAGCTGTGCTCTTACCTGAAAGAAGCTTCTTTTTCAGTGAACCTTGTTGACAAAGGGCAGTTGTTCGATATAATCATTACGCTTTATGCGGGCAGCTCATACGCAAAGGTGAGGATATCCGATTTTCATACAAACGTTGTTCTGATAGAAAAAAACGGAAAGATTATTTTTTCTTCCGAAAAGAAAATTGATTCAACAGAGACTGCTTCTGATGTATCGATGGAATTATCCCTCAATGTAGACTCCATTATTGATTTTGCCGATACCGTGCGCCTTGAAGACGTGGAAGATCTTATTGCCCGGCAGATAGCGTTTAACTCTGCGATTTCCAATGAGGGACTCAAGGGGAATTACGGCGCCAACATCGGGAAATTACTCAGGAATAACTACGGAGACGATATCAAAACACGGGCCAAAGCTGCTGCGGCTGCAGGTTCTGATGCCAGGATGAGCGGCTGCGAAATGCCGGTAATTATTGTGACTGGCAGCGGGAATCAGGGAATGACCGCGTCACTTCCGGTTATTGAGTACGCGAACGAATGGGGGAAAAGCCGGGAAAGTTTGATTAGGGCTCTGGTGCTTTCAGATTTGATGACTGTCCATCTCAAGAGCGGGATCGGAACGCTTTCAGCGTACTGCGGTGTTGTTTCCGCGGGAGCCGCAGCAGGAGCGGGAATAGCATACCTTCACGGGGGACGAAAGAAAGAAATTTCCCAGACAGTTGTGAATGCCCTTGCCATAGTTTCCGGTATTGTTTGCGACGGCGCGAAACCCTCCTGCGCCGCAAAGATAGTCTCGGCAGTAGACGCGGGCATTATGGGCTTTGAAATGTACAATAACGGCCAGCAGTTCTGTCCCGGAGACGGTCTTGTTGCCGCAGACGTGGAAGACACAATTCGAAATATCGGCCGTCTGGGCAAAGAAGGAATGAAAACAACCGATACGGAAATAATAAAAATGATGATGGACGAATAGCCATGACACGGGGAATATTGATTACAGGGAATGAAACATCCCTGTTAGCCGCCACAGCTGCCGAAGCGGCAAAGCGGACGGAATCTTTTGCCACAGTGCTTGTTCCAAACCGTTTTTCAGACCTGAAGAGCCAGGACGGAGAGAGTGTTATGCCAAAAGTGGAGCTTTCAGACAGAGCTATCCCCCTTTCATGGAACCCCGCGAGTTCCATATCTGCCCGCACAATGGTTCTCGCGGCGGAAAACCGGCTTGGACAAATAAACGACGCGATTCTCATTTGCTCACCTCCGGCAGCTTTTAAAACGCCGGCACCGGAGGAAATTGAATTTTTTGTGAATAATCAAATAAAAGGGTGGTTTTTTCTTATTCAGGATTTGCTTAAATATTTCCGCCGCACAGGAAAAGGCTCCTTATCTCTGGTTGCGCCGGAAATCAGCTCCGGCGGCAAAAATACCCAGGTAGACCTGATGGGACCGCCGGCTCTGGCTTCATTCCAAAGCTTTACCCAGGGTATCCTTGCGTCATCTGTAAACGAACCTTTTTTGGTCATGGGCTTTACCGGCGCCGAAGCCGGAGTGGAAGAAGAATTTGCGGCCTGGCTTTTTAAGGTAATAGACGAAGGGAACAAAAAGAATTCCGGCCGCTGGCAAAAATTTTCGAAGATTAAATTTTTCAGGTAGGCCATAAACAATGGGAATTTTTAAAAGGAACGAAAATGTTTACGAAAGCGGAACGCATGGCGGTCCAGAATGTATTGTTATATTACAAAAAGCTGAACTTAAAATAGGGAGGTCAATCGTAAACAAACTGTGCGGGGAGTGTAAAATCAAAGATGGCATGATACACGCCAGGCTTGAAGGTAATTATAAAAGCGGTCTTTATATGGGTAGTGATGGCCAACCACGGTTGAAGGAATGTAAAGTGAGCGCCAAAGCTTTTGGTGCTGATAGCCACCGCAGACCTTAGCCTGGTCGGCATTTAATCCATTCCTGTCTAAATCACACCAAGCGGAACCAATACGCACAGTAACACCGCATTTATTAGAGCAAGTGACCCAATGAACAACTTCTGCGTTTTTGGCTTTGTATCGGGAACCAGGAAGGCTGCCAGAAAGAACGGTATGTATGTTGTAATAAAAACAGGAATTGTACCCCACCAGGGATATACCCAGATAAACGCCGGGGTAGATGCAAGAAAAATTTCTACCAGGCTAAAAAACGCTGCGTTACCAATGGCAAACAGAATTCTGTTGCTAAAGCCAAAAATCTTTTTCTTTGGGTCGGCGGGTAACAGTTTATGCATAATAAGCCCGGCAACTGAAAACATCATCGAAAGTTCCCAGCTTACGCCTATAAGTAAAACAAAGCTGGTACTTTGCGCAGACACCGTCCATAAAGCATACCCGCTGATGAAGCCGATTACAGCGTTTGTGATTTCATAAAGCCAATGTACCATGTACAGGGATAGCCCCGCGACAATACCTGAAAAGTTTTTTCGCTGAAACTCTGTTGCATAAATATATACGACAAATGTAAGGATTGCGATAAACGTCCAGTTAAAATTATCCGTAGTGCGTACAGCCGTCCAAGCCAAATCCGCCAACGGTTTATTTGCTAAATCTCCAAACCACATACGCCCTCCATACGGCTTTAAATGGAATAACATAATAACATTAATTTATATAAAGGTGAAGTCCCCTGTATTTCAATTGCTGGAAATAATTCTAATATAACCACTTTTTGTTGTTTGTTCAGCATTGTAACCATTTATTGTCAAAACCTTTATTGCCAATTTATCTGTAATATCATTTGCGTTAACTTCTTTGAATGTAACAGTATTTTTATCGCTATCTATTATTACCCTGTGTATATTGTCTCCTGCAAAAGAAGGAATATTTGGAATTGCCAATATTCCACCTATGGATAGGAAATAACCCATAAAACGAGGAATAGTAGTAGGTTCAGTATTTAAAAACAAATAAGTTCCAAGACCAATTGCGGTTCCTGTTAATACCGTAGAAAAAAGAATTCCACCAGTGTTTTTGGGATATTTTATTCTATTATTTAAAGTAATCCCCTGAGTTGCAATAATTCTACCGTGATCATTGAGTAATGCAAATTCCAAAACTGTTTCCATAAAATGTTCTTCGCCTGACCCAAAGAAACCACGACGGCGTACTTGATAATTATTGAGTGGCCATTGTTCAAAACCCCATTCTCTCTTCTTTCCGGTTCTGCTAAGTCCGGATAAAATATCATTCATCACTCTAATGTTATTGGATTCATAAGATGAAACGGAAAACTGTAAATCTACAGTGCCTTTTTGATAATTTAAGCCTGTTTGCTTTAATTTTGTAGAATACTTAATCTCTACCGGCAAATGATTTTTATAATATTCATCTGCCTGGTTTAAAATTGGAATCCAGGCATTTCGTGCTGTAATTGCGTTACGGGCATCAGTTCCAATATTTCCCGTCCGTATACTTGTTGATACTGTAGACAGTCTTTTAGATGCCTCAGTTAAAGTTGGGTCAAAACCAGCCGCGGATTGAAAATATGTTATTGCCTCCACCAATGTTCCACTCTGCTGAGCCACAATGCCTTTCGCCAGGTTTTCCTGGGCATTGATAAAACACCGCCCGAATATCGCCCTGCCTCGTGCTTGTTTTGGTGAACACCCGCCGCATCAAATCGTCAGCGGAAGTCCGTACCAGTAAGCCGGTAGCCGCAAACAAAGCCATACAAACAGCACCTGAACAATCAGACGCTTCCGGGTTTTCTTTTCCCCAACCATAAGGGGAACCGAATTGTAAAAGGAGAAAATACACAAACTTATCGTGTTCAGTCATTTTCTCGAATTTACTTTGTTTGTTTTCCATTAAGTTATTCCACTTAATTCTCATTACTTCCCCCCATGCCAAAAAAAATTGACGATTATCAAAATCACCAACGCCGCAGAGGAAATCAGTATGCTAATTACCGACATTCGCTCCTTGTTTCGTTCACTTTCTTTTTTCTCCAACCGCTGAACCCGCCCGATAACGTGTTCCTTAAATTCTTTCATCTCCCCCTGGAGTTGCCGCATTTCCCCAAGCGTTTCAACAATCAACCGCCTATCATCATTGGTCATATTTACCCCCTGCCTGTTGGTTCTACTCCCCATCATTACCTCCTCTCTCAATAA
>JAIRRF010000316.1 GCA_031256115.1 Treponema sp. | reverse complement strand
TAAAGATTATGGAAGAAAGCCCAATGAACTCTACTATTTTTGCATAATCCTCATTGCATTCAGCACCGCCAGTAACGATACCCCCACATCGGCAAAAACTGCTTCCCCCATTGAGGCGGCACCAAAAGCGCCCAGTAAAAGAAAAACGGCTTTTACCCCTAACGCAAAAATAATGTTTTGCCATACGATTTTATTTGTAAACCCGGCAATGTCCATTGCTTCGGCTAATTTTGAAGGCTCGTCAGTCATTAACACCACATCCGAGGCTTCAATGGCTGCATCTGAACCAAGACCGCCCATTGCCACACCTATATCCGCCATTGCAAGAACCGGAGCGTCGTTTATTCCGTCTCCTATAAAAGCAAGTTTGCCTTTGGCACGTTTTTGATTGTTGAGAGTTTCCAGCTTTTCTACTTTTTCATGCGGCAGTAAACCGCCATATACTTCATCCAGGGCCAATTCATCGGCAATGGCTTCCGCTATTACAGGGTTATCCCCGGTTAGCATTGCAATTTTTCGCACACCCCTTGATTTAAGGGTAGTAACGGCATTACGGCTGTCACTCTTAATCTCATCAGCAATGACAATGCAACCCGCATAAATACCGCCTGCCGCAACATAGACCTTTGTTCCAATGCCTTGTGTTTCCTGATAGTTAATCCCCATTTTTGTCATAAATTTTTGATTTCCCGCAAGGATTATTTCGCCGTCCAGAGCAACGCTTACGCCGTATCCGGAAAGTTCGGTATAGTCCGAAAGACGGCTGCGGTTGATTTCCTTAACAAGATGGTTCGAGTACTCCTTCATGACAGATAACGCAATAGGATGACTTGAAAATGCCTCGGCATGAGCCGCCAGTTCAAGCAGTGCGTCTGTGTTAAAACCGTCTGCAGGCAAAACCTCCGTAACCTTAAACACACCTTTGGTTAATGTTCCGGTCTTGTCAAAAACGACAGTATCAAGTCGATTGAAAGCTTCAAGATAATTACCGCCTTTCACCAGTATTCCTTTTTTTGCCGCCTTGCCAATTCCGGCGTAGAAACTCATAGGGATTGATAAAACCAAGGCGCAAGGGCAGGAAATGACAAGAAAAACAAGCCCCCTGTTTATCCAGTCCCGAAATAAGCCATTACTCAATAAAGGCGGCAGAACAGCAATTAACAACGCCATAACAACAACTACAGGTGTGTAGTATCGGGCAAATGCAGTGATAAAGTTTTCAGTTTTTGCTTTTTTGCCTGACGCATTTTCAACTAAGTTAATGATTTTTGAAACCGTTGATTCACCAAATGTTTTTGTAATCTGAACTGTTAATTTTCCGCTTATGTTGACACAGCCCGATAATACCGTGTCGTTTTTTGCAGCTTTTCGGGGAACTGATTCTCCTGTTAAAGCCGTTGTATCAAGCATGGATGAACCTTCAATAACAAGACCATCCAAAGGAATTTTTTCCCCCGGCTTGACGATAATAATATCGCCCACACATACAGTACCAGGCGATACTTTAATAATTTCTTCATCTTTTATTACATTGGCATAATCAGGTCTTATATCCATAAGAGCGGTTATGGAGTTTTTTGATTTCTTAACCGCCATCTCCTGAAACAGTTCCCCGATTTGATAAAAAAGCATTACTCCTGCGGCTTCGGGATATTCTCCAATTGCAAATGCTCCGATAGTAGCAATGCTCATTAGAAAGTTTTCATCAAAAATCCGGCCCCGGACAATACTTTTTAATGCCTTTAATACACTGTTGCCGCCAAGTATCATGTATGCTGTAATGAAAACAGCCAACGAAACATAGTAAGGTAATTCTGGGGTAAAAATATATTCAATGATCATACCGGCTGTGAAAATAACTGCCCCGATTATTAGCCTTAAGCCCTCATTCATGAATATGTTCAAAACCTTTTTCAAATATGTCTTTCACATGGCTGTCAGCCAAGGAATAGTAGACTTCTTTGCCCCGCTTGTCATATTTTACCAGATTGGCAAGGCGAAGCGACTTTAGCTGGTGGGAAATTGCCGATTTTGTCATATTAAGCAAAACCGCAATATCGCAGACACACATTTCCTCGCCGGCGACTTCTTTCGCCACGGAAAGCGCCCAGAGTATACGGACTCTGGTACTGTCCGAGAACATCTTGTATAGGTCAGCAAGATCGTAAAAATCTTCTTCTTTTGGTATAATCTTGCGAAGCCGTTTTACCACAGCCTCGTGGATAACTTCGCAATCGCATACCGGTGTATTCTGTTTCAATCATCAGCCTCTATAATTGAACAACTATTCAACTAAGAATACATCCATAAACCAGACTTGTCAAGGCGCCGATTTTGACGACATACTGCACAGCATTGTCGCACGATATGACAATGTATTGGGGGTATGGACAGTGTGGTTTGGGGCATGAAATTTCTCGCTTTAAGGTGGAGTAAAGCCATAACATTAGGCTTGCCTCGAAGGCTTTACAAATGTTCTATATTGTGTTATGTTCCTTATTTATGGAAGAAAATACAGAAAATACTACGGGAAATGCTATAGAAAGCGCCACAATAGAGAAATACCTCATTTTTCTTATTCAGGAAAAACGCTATGCCCTGCCATCAAAGATCATCAGCGAAGTAACCGTTTTAGAGAAGGTGTTTCCTTTGCCGCTGGTGCCTGATTATGTGCGGGGAATTATCAATCGGTATTCCGTACCCTATGCGCTCATTGATATAAGTTTTCTTCTTCTTAATGGCACTTCAAATGCCCGGAAAATGATTGTATTAAAAGAAGAAGTGGACAAACTTGCTTTTCTTATTGATGATGTGGCGGATATTGCGGATCTTCCTTCTGAAAAACTAATGAAAATTGATCAGGAAGAAAGCGCTCTTGCCGGCACGATAAACGCTTTTTTTGAATGGAAAGGTAATCAGGTTTTTTGTCTTGAAGCCTCAGAGATTATCAACCGGATTAAACAGGACTTTGGACAGGAAACTAACTAAATGAGGTATTTTATCTGCGCCCTGGATAATGTTAATATGGGAATACCTGCAGAATGGGCGGAACGGATAATTTCTGTTTTCCGGACACAAACTGCGGTTTACGAAACCGAAAACAATGAAACATTTATAGAGGCATTTATTTCCCTGCCTGTGCTGTTTCAAAAAAAAGACAAGCAATATGAAACGCCCCACGGAGTTGTTCTTAAATCCCCGGCTACAACGGAAGATAAAACGAAGGCTTCAATCAAAACAATATTGCTGGTACCCCGGATAGATAGAGATCTGGAAATACCGGAAGAAAACATTCACAAACTGCCGGAAGCCCTTGCCGGTCTGTTCTTGTTTTTTAAAGGCGCATGTTTTATTGGGCCAAATCTGATTCTCATCCTTAGTCCCGAAAGTATTATGGAGAGTATTCGATGATTAATACGCTAATTGTGGATGACAGCTCCCTGGCACGGGATATAATCCGCGATTTTCTTGAAGGCGATGAAAGCTTTAAGATTATCGGTGAAGCCGCTGACGGAGAAGAGGGCGTACAAAAAATCCTGTCACTGAATCCTGACCTTGTAACTCTGGATATTGAAATGCCCAAAATGACCGGCCTTGAAGTCATTGAAACCGTAATGAAAAAAACCTCTGTGCCCATTGTAGTGATTACCAGCCATGATACGGCAAAAACCGCATACGAAGCAACCCTTCGGGGAGCATTGGAATTTTATGCCAAAAATACATTTACCATGTCCTTAACTCCGGAAAAAAGGCGGGAAATCTATGAGACCCTAAAACGGATTAGCGGTGTCAAAGCCCGGATGAGTACGGCTTTTTTTGATCTGGAAACTTCGGTGCCGGTTGAGCCCACTTTGATAAAACAGCCCGAAAATCGAAAAATAGATGCGGTAGTTATAGCTTCATCCACAGGGGGCCCAAAGGCATTATCCAGGTTTTTTTCTCTTCTTCCCGGTAATTTTCCTGTGCCGATAGCAATAGTTCAACATAATTCTACGGGCTTTGATAAAAGTTTTGCCCAATGGCTTGATACATTTTCGGCTTTGAATGTAAAACTTGCCGAAGAAGGAGAAATTCTCAAACCCGGAACAGTATATATCGCACAAACCGACAAACATATGGAACTTTGTATGGCGGGCGGACAGATGAGCCTCTGTTATAACGATGATGAACCGGAACAAAATCAGAAACCTGCGGCGGATGTTTTGTTCAGAACTGCGGCGGAAAGCCTTAAACGCTCTGTTATTTCTGTGGTATTTACCGGTATGGGCAGTGACGGAGCAGCGGGGACCCAGAAAATTAAGGAAATGGGAGGCATTACCCTGGCTCAGGATGAGGAAAGTTCCTTAATCTACGGCATGCCAAAAGCTGCTGCTGAAACAGGATGTGTGGATATGGTTCTGCCCCTGGATAAGATACCTGCCGAACTTGTCAGGCTGGTCCAATGACAAATTCCATCAGCCGAATGGCAGAAGAACGTTTCGGAATAAAGACGGATCCGGGAGATGTGGAAAGATTGCATATGCATCTCCTGAACACATATGGTGCCGGGAATGCAATACCACCATTAGAGGCAAAAAGCCGGTATTTTCCGTCTGATATTCTGAAAAAGGTTTTTTTGTCCGGAGAAGCAGCGGGTTTTTTAACGGTAAATGAAACTTATTTTTTCAGGGAACCCGCTCATTTTTCCTTTCTTTTTAACTTGCTGCCTTCTTTTGAAAAGACAGGTTTACGGATTTGCTGTGCTGCGGTTTCTACCGGCTGTGAAGCTTACAGCATTGCCATGATGATCGAATCGTTTAATAGGAGCATTGAAAAACCTCTTTCATATCATATTGATGCATTCGACATAAACCCGAAGGTTATAGATACTGCCTGCCAAGGCGTTTACAGCGAACGCGCTCTGCGGGAAGACGGAAGCTGTTTCAGGTATATGGCGGAACCTTATTTGAATATCATAAGTAATTCGATGGCCGGAGGATACCGGATAGACCCGGTTTTAAAAAAGAATATTAATTTTTTTGTCCATAACCTTATGGATGAACTACCCCCGAAGGTTTATGACATTATTTTTTTTAGAAACGCCTTTATTTATTTTTCTCCCCAAAACAGGGAACGGGTTCTATCTAATCTGTCAGTAGTTTTAAAGGATGGGGGAATCCTTATTTTGGGAGTTTCGGAAACTGCCGGGGCGAAGCATCCTGCCTTAGAAGGGAAGAATCAAAAAGATGATTTTTATTTTCAAAAACCGCTAAAATGTAGTATAATGGGAGCTAAACAGGAGGAAAAATGTTCTTTTCTAAGTTAAAGATTTCTACCAAACTTATTATTTCCAGTGCTGTGTTTTTAATCCCCATTGGGGTAATGCTTTTTTTTATTTGTACCATTACTTTTCATATAATAAAAAAAGGCAAAGGTGAACATGACGGTATTAATTCAATTAAACCAGTAGTAACAGTAATGCAGCATCTGCCTTCATATCTCAATGTTTATCTGGATTTGGAACAGGGAGATTTAAGACAACTGGACGATCAAATTACCGGCGCCATAAAATCCCTGGATAGAGAAATGAACCGGTATAAAACAGCAGAAAAAGAACTGCCAAACCTTTTAGCCGATTGGGAAAACTTAAAGAAAATCGAAAAAGACGATGAAGAACTGTATCAAAGCTATCTGGACTTTGCCCATTCTCTGACGGAATTGATAAGCTGGGTAGGAGGACGATCCCGGTTGATTCTGGTTTCGAACATGGGTACCTATTACTTTGTTGCGCCGGCGCTTACCAATGTACCGGAAGCATCTATACGGCTTATGACTATCGGTAATCTGCTCCGTAAAAATCTTTATGATGCAGAACATGTGGTCGATCGCTGGAACAGTGACCTTGCCGAAGCCCAGGCCCAGGGCCGCAGGCTTAATGCGAGACCGTTCGACAGAGATCCCCGTTCCATCACTTTAAGTATGCTTGTTTCCACCGATTTGCAGCTCATTCGCAACAGTAATTTTTTGTTTGAATCGGACAAGGAAAGAATCAGCAACAACCTTGAATCGGCAATGGAGGACAATAGAGGGAGAGAAGATGAATTAGCGGAACTGGCGAAAAAGCTGGGCAAGGAAGCCGATCTTACGATAACCGGCGGCGACCTGGGATGCGACGTCGAGATAGCCGCGGGTCTGGCTCAACCGCTCATACATATATTAAGAAACTGTCTCGATCACGGCCTCGAGGCGCCAGAGATCAGGGCGGCTTCGGGAAAACCGCGACGCGGACCCG
>JAIRRF010000095.1 GCA_031256115.1 Treponema sp. | reverse complement strand
TTACAGCACAAATTGATCTATGTGGAAGCCTCCCGGGGCTGCCCTTATGGCTGTGCATTTTGCCGGAGCGCCGTAAAGCTTGTACAGGGCGAACCGGAAAAACCTGCTGCCGGTCCTGTCCGGGAATTCCCATTGGAAACATTTTTTTCCAATTTTGATGCTCTGTTGCAGCATTGTAGAAAAAGTACGGCAAAGATGCATACGATTAAATTCCTTGACCGGAGTTTTAATATCAATCTTCCCCGGACGCTGAGGATTTTACAATTCTGTCTTGCAAAAACCCTTGAAATAAAAACAGGAGATGAAAACTGGTTTCAATTTCATTTTGAAATGGTTCCCGGAGTTTTTTCCCCGGAACTGGGGAAACTTTTAGCTCTTTTTCCTCCGGGGGCCATACGGCTGGAAATCGGAATTCAAAGCTTTAACCCCCTTTCATGCAGCCTGATTCACAGAATCTCCAACCCTGAAAAGGAATTAGAGCTTCTGCGGTTTTTAAGGGAAGAAACCCATGCGATCCTGCATGTGGACCTTATTGCAGGCCTTCCCGGGGAGGATCTTGCTTCTTTTGGCAGGGGTTTTGACCGGCTTTGGATTATCCTGAGCAGCAGGGAACTGTTCAATTCCGCTCCCTTCGAAATACAGCCGGGCTTACTCAAGGTACTGCCGGGAACGCCTATATATGAAATGGCGGAGCTGGACAGCTTTAATGTCCGGTTCAACAAAAGCGCCCCATACGAAGTAATCGAAACAAACTTGTTTTCCGTAAACGATATGGAAAGAATTAAAAACTTTGCCCGCTTTTGGGAATCCCTTGTTAACCAAGGAAAGTTTCCCGGCATGCTGCCTTTCCTGGCGCCGCCGGGAGTGCCGGTATTTGACCGTTTTATGGAACTGTCGCAAAAACTGACGGACCGTTTTGGAAGAAGCTGGGGAATCCCAAAACAGGAACTGGAAGCGTACCTGGAAGGGATAGCAAGGTAAATGCAGGAGCAGCAACGCCGTGATTGACTAACATCTTAAGCATTAACTATATTGATAAGAGAATTTTGAAAATAAAGGCTGGATCATGAATATATTCCTCTCTGGGTTACACCGCCCCGGTAAAAGTCCGGCATTGCTGGTTTTTGTGTGCTTTCTCCTTGCCTGTGTAAGTCTTTCCGCACAGGAAGAGCCGGTATCCTCCGTCGGGGCCGAAGAAGCCGCAGCCTCAACGATGCACGATTCTCCTCCGGTATCCTCCGCCGGAACCGAAGGTCGAGGTTCCCCTCATGAAACCGCAGTTTCCGACAGCAAATACAATCCCCGGGAACGGAAGATCTTTATTGATATTCCCCTGACCATCGCCGAAATTATGACAGTCAACCTGTTGGGGAACTTTTACTGGCGGCTTTGGGGGCCCGACTCGGAGGTGGCGTATTTTACTATTGAATCCATTAAATCCAATTTGAAACCCAATATATGGACTTATGAGGAAGGCCAGGGGGGCGACACCTTTCTGACGAATAATTTTATTCACCCCTATGCAGGGGGCATTTATTTCGCTTCCGCCCGTTCCAATAATTTTAGCTTTTACGAGTCTATACTTTTTTCTTTTTTTGGCAGTACCTCCTGGGAAATATTAGGCGAGACCTTGTCGCCTTCTTTTACTGATATGATAAACAGCTCGTTTTGCGGAATCGCCCTGGGTGAGGTAATGCACCGGCTATTCAGGGAACTGGACAAGAAAGGGACCGCCGGAAGAATAGGCGCAACCATCGTAAGCCCTACGGACCGGATAACCGCCGCCGTCAGGGGTTATGGGCCGGATGAGAGTCCCAGTAGAATACACAGCGCCACAGCGGCATATGGTTTATCCTGGTTAAATTCCCGTTTTTTTGAAAACAACGATGTGGTAACATCCTGGAACGTTCCCACCGCCTTTATTGACTTTGATCTTGTTTACGAAGATCCCTATACGGCACAAAGCATGATCCCTTTTGAACAATTTGATCTATTCATGTCGCTGGCTGTGTCTGTCCCGTTAATCTATAATTTCAACGTCATTGCCAGCGGATACCTGGCATCATGGTGCCTGGCGGATAATTATAAAAACCAGATAAGCAACGGACTCACTCTCCACTGGGACGGATATTTTACGGACAAAGGTTCTCTTTTGGCCCTAAACAGCGGCAGGGAAAACCTGAATTTCAATCCCAGCTCCCTGGATTACACCCTTCAATGGCGCCGTATCTTCAATAAATCCGAATTTTCCCTTAAAACACACCTCGGTTTTACGCCCTGGGCGATGGCAAATTATAACGGCGGCGCAAACAGGGATGATTTAAACCTGTATTTAATGGGCGGTAATTTCAAGCTCTTTATGGAACTACAGCAAATGAAAGATGACGGCGATGGCGGCAAAAAAAATGGACAGGCCCTGGCCCTAAACCTGTGTTTTTTTGACACCTGGCGTCTCCACGATTCGCCTCATTATGATAACAATACACTATTCCTTTTTTCTAAGATTACCTACTCGTTCCCCCTTACCGACAGGCATTCTATATACGCTGCGAACAGCTTCCAGCTCCTGTATACCCGGCTGCTTCATGACGAAGGGTTTGAATATCCCAACATTATGCGTTGGCATAATAACACCCAATTCGGAATAAAAATTACTTTATAGCCCCAATATTACCCCGGCGATACCCGCCAGGGCGACGTAGACCATGGGGTGTTTTTTTAATTTCCAAATCAACCCATAGAGAATAGCAAACAGAATCACTTCCTTCCATTGAAACCCACCATACCAAATTCCGGCCCGGTTCCGGCTGTCCATTGAATATAGAGACAGGGCGGTAACGGCAAATCCAGCAGAAGAGATGAGTCCCAGGGCGGCGGGTCGGAGACCTTCAAATACCGCATTTACCACGGTATTTTCTTTAAAAGCAGTTAAAATCCGGGCAACAATCACTATCACAATTATTGCCGGACTTATAAGGCCCAATGGGGCAATGATTGCTCCGGGGATGCCCGCCGCCAGATAACCGATTTGGGTACAGGTGTTAACCCCAATGGCTCCCGGAGAAGATTGGGCAATGGCAAGGCAGTTCCCGATATCTTCGGGTTTAAGCCAATCATAACGTTCTGCCATATTGTAAAGAAAAGGCAGAGTGGCCAGTCCCCCTCCAAAGGAAAAAAGCCCGATTTTTACAAATTCCGCATACAACAACAAGAGATTCATTCGTTGTCGTTTCCGACGCCGTCTGCATTGACGCCGTCACCCTTGTTTTTTATTCCATTTCGGGATGCTTTCGGCCTGTAAAGGAGCCACCCTAAAAGTCCTGCGCCGAGGACCACATACACCGGTGAAACGCCGGCCAAAGCGGAAAGAGCAAAGGCAATTATAAAAATAACCAGGCTTTTTACGTTTTTATAAAAACCCTTTGCCAGTTTAAGCACCGCATCAAGAATTAGAGCGCCCACCGCCACCCGGATCCCCGCAAATGCCTGCATAACCGCAGGGTATTCGGCAAAGCGGCTTATAAAGAGGGAAATGACGGTCATAAGAGTAACGCCGGGAAAGATAAAGCTAAGGGTGGCAATTACGCCTCCGGGAAAACCTTTACGTTCATATCCCACAAAGGTGGAAACATTTACGGCGATTATCCCGGGGGTTACCTGGGAAATGGTGTAGTAGTCCATAACCTCGTCCATGGTTATCCATCCCTTTCCCCGGATCAGTTCCCGTTCCAATACGGGTACAAGAACATAGGCGCCCCCGAAGGTGGAGGCGCCGATTTTAATAAATGTCCAGATTAATTCAAGATATTCTTTCATGGATGTTCAAGTCACTGACTTTTAAACGGAGTTCATCCAACTGTTTCTGGTCTACTTTGTTGGGGCAATTATCCATGGGACTTACGGCAAAAGAATTTTTTGGAAAAGCAATTACTTCTTTTATAGAAGATTTTCCTGCCATGAGCATTACCAGCCGGTCCAATCCGGGGGCTATTCCGCCATGGGGAGGGGCTCCGAATTTAAAGGCTTTGGTAAGAAAACCGAACTTTGTTTCCGCTTCTGCTTCGCTAATACCAACAATGGAAAAGATCCTTTTTTGTAATTCCGGATCGTGGATTCTGATGGAACCGGAAGCCAGTTCATAGCCGTTTAGCACCAGGTCGTACATATCCCCCTTAACTGATCCGGGATCCGATTCCAGGGTTTTGTGGTACTCCGTTTGGGGATAAGAAAACAGGTGATGGGCCGCTTCCCAGCGCTGTTCCTCTTCGTTGAATTCAAAGAGGGGAAAGTCAACAATCCACACAAATTCAAAAGATCCGGTGTTTATCAGTTCCAGGTCCTTGCCAAGTTTGGATCGTACAGCCCCCAGGGCAATGTTGGCAATCTTCCTTTTTTGGTCCCCCGCCATAAGAATCAGATCCCCCGGCTTTACATCGAGACCTTCCATTATTGTTTTTGCGGTGGAAAAGAATTTAGAAACCCCGCCTTCAAAGACCGGGGCGCTTTCGGTTCCCACAGCCTTCATCCAGGCAAGGCCTTTGGCTTTATAGATTTTTGCATGGGCTTCCAGTTCTTCAATTTGTTTACGGGAATAACCGGTATTACTGCCGAAAGCTGCGGCAGGAACTACCAGGGCCTTTACCGCACCCCCCGCTGCCAGGACATCCTTAAAGGCCCGGAAATCTCCTTCTGCAACATAGGGGCTAAAGTCTTTTAAAGGAAGGGCAAAACGAAGGTCGGGTTTATCGGTTCCGTAGTTTTCCATGGCTTCTTCGTAACTAAGCCGTTTAAAATAGGCAGGTAATTGAATATCCAGAGTCTTCTTAAACACATAGACCATCAGGGCTTCCGTCATGGCAAGGACATCGTCCCGGTTGACAAAACTCATTTCTATATCGATCTGGGTAAATTCGGGCTGCCTGTCCCCCCGGGCATCCTCGTCCCGGTAGCACCGGGCTATTTGAAAATACCTGTCAAACCCGGAAGCCATCAGGAGCTGCTTATATAACTGAGGCGATTGGGGCAGGGCGTAAAATTTACCCGG
>JAIRRF010000079.1 GCA_031256115.1 Treponema sp. | reverse complement strand
ACCCCGTCAATTTGAAGAAACCGGAGACCCGGAATGGCTGCGGCTGTTACTAGGTTTATGTTATGGGGAAGCAGAGGAGTCTTTATTTCGTTAAGGATGCCGGATACCACAGGGGAGCGGAGAAATATTCCTGTATGTACATTTTTAATACTTATATCATCTACAAACCGGAGTTTTTCCACAAATTAATACTATAGGGATCTCTTAACAGATTCTATAACCCTGTCAACCTGGGCTTCGCTCATTCCGGGCCAAATGGGGAGGGAAACAGTCTCCAGATAACGTTTAGCAGATTCCGGATAATCCTCCGGTTTTAACCCATACCTTTCCCTGTAATAAGGCATAAGGTGGAGGGGTATGAAATGGACAGAACAGCCAATTCCCTGGCTGCGGAGAGATTCAATAAAAGAATCACGGCCTTCCGGTTTTCTGAGACGGATGGTATATAGGTGCCTGGCGCCTTCCCTGGGCGGGATGATTAATGAACTGTTGTTTACAAAAGCCTGATCGTATCGCTCGGCAATTTTTTTTCGCATGGCCAGTAATTCCATAGCCCGGCCCAGTTGAACCCTGCCCACTGCCGCCAGCAGATCCGGCAGATTATACTTATAGCCCGGAGCTGTGACTTCGTAGTACCAGGAAGCAGCGTTATCGGTGTACCTGTTCCAGACAGACCGGTCAATACCGTGGCTCCGCATTATCGAAATGCGCCTGGCAAGATCCTCCTGTTCTGTAACGACCATGCCTCCTTCTCCGGTGGTGATTGTTTTGGTAGCATAGAACGAAAAAACTCCCGTGTCGGAACAGGTCCCCGCCCAGGGGCCTGATGGGGGGAGCGTCCGGACGGGAAATGCATGGGCGGCGTCTTCCACCACCGCCAGGTCGTAGTTTTGAGCTGTCCTGTTTATGGCTGTCATGTCGCAGGGAAGCCCTCCGAAATGAACTACGATTATAGCTTTGGGCTTTAGTTTAACATTAGTACCGGTAAACCCATGTATTGCCCGCTCCAGGGCCAGGTTGTCCATATTGTACGAGTCCGGAGCTATGTCCACAAAAACTATCTCGGCCCCAAGATAACGGACTACTTCTGCTGTGGCAGTAAAGGTATAGGTAGGCAGAAATACCGCATCTCCCGGCCCGATCCGCAGGGCTTCCAGAGCCAGATGTAAGCCGGAGGTTGCGGAGTTTACCGCCAGACAAAAAAAGCCTTGACCCAGAAAATTACCGAATTCTTCTTCGAATGCCAAAGCTTCTTTCCCGGTGGTAAGCCAGCCGGACCTAAGCACCCTAATCACCGCTTCTTCCTCTTCCGGACCAATAAATGGATGGTGAAAGGGAATAGTATCCATGTACAAGCCGCCTCCTGGCGGTGCATTATTAAAATTTCCCCGGACCACTGGATCCGACACTCGCGGACCGAAGGTACACATTATAGACTTAATACAGGAGTTTTAGCTTTTTGTTCGTCATCAAGAAAAAAGGTACCCGGTCTGTTTTGCATGCTTGGAATGGCTTTTGTTAAAATTTGTTTTAAAAGGAAACTGTTCCGGTACTTTTCAGGTTGGCCGGGATCAAGATGGATAATTGCGTTAAGTTCCTTAATAAGTCCCATTAGATCAAAGTCTTGGGAATGGTTTAACAGCATAGAACGGCTTTTTACTTTTAGAATCCGGTTATACTCGGTGGGTACCGGTTCTTCATCATCCGCCCAAAGCAGTTCGTCAAGCCGTTCACCAGGTCTTGCGCCGGTATATACAATTCTAATGTCCTTGTCCGGTTCAAAGCCGTAAAAGCGAATTAATTGTTTTGCCAGATCCTGAATTAATACGGGCTCGCCCATATCCAAGAGGTAAAGTCCGGCGTTCTGGCCCACTCCGCCGGCTTTTAAAACAAGGGAGCAGGCTTCGGGGATTGTCATAAACCAGCGTTTCATGTCCGGGTGAGTTATTGTTACGGGGCCGCCTTTTTCAATTTGTTTTTGGAAGAGCAGCATAATTGAACCCCGGGAACCCAAAACGTTGCCAAAGCGGACAACCATAAAATTGCTTTCGTCAATAGAATCTTCCGGGGAGTTTTTCGGATTTAACTTTGGTAGAGCGGCGGAAAGGACAAGCTTTTCACTCATGTATTTGGAAGCCCCGTAAACAGAAACAGGATTTACCGCTTTATCTGTTGTAATATGAACAAAACGTTTTACTCCGGTGGATTTTGACGCGTCAATCAGGTTTTTTGTGCCGAATAGGTTGTTTTCAACAGCTGCGACGGGATTTTCCTCCATCATGGGTACATGTTTGTATGCGGCGGTATGAAAAATCACGTCGGCTTTAAGCCGTTCCAGGATGTGGAACATATAGTCCCGGTTTTTTAAATCCCCGATGACCGGTACAATGGTGGCTTTTTCACCCACTCCTTCTTCCTGAAGGATACGGAGTTCCCGATCGATTAGGTAAATGGAATTTTCCCCGTGGCCAAAAAGATAAAGCCGGGCTGCGCCGCCCGAAAGAAGCTGGCGGCATAATTCACTCCCAATGGAACCACCGGCTCCTGTTACAAGGACACGTTTTCCCCTAAGATATGCCAGACTTTCTTTCAGATTAATTAGCGCCGGTGTCCGGCCCAAAAGATCCTGGGGATCAATGGAACGGGTTTGAATAAGGTGGGCATTTCCTTCAATAATCTGGGATATACCCGGAAGAATCCGGATCCGGCGGAAACCGGCATTTTTAAGAACCCCGTGAAGTTCGACTAAATTCTCCCGGGAAGCACTGGGAATGGCGATGATTGCTTCATCGGCGCTCTGCATCCTGAGAAGCCGGGCAACGTCCCTGATAGGCCCCAAAACAGGGATACCTTCAATTTTTGTTCCGATCTTGGCTGAATTGTCGTCCAGGAAGGCAACAACTTTGCCCAATATGGCCTTTGCTTTTATTTCACCGGCCAAAGTTCTGCCGGCAAATCCGGCGCCGATTATGTAAAGCCGGGATGTTTTTTTCATTTCCCCTCCCTGGGAATTTGTAGGGTAAAAAATGCTCAAAAACTGCATTTTCTCGCATTTTTCTATTTATTTGTGCTAAGCCCGACAAACTCCTAGCTCATTTTCTTACCGCTGTCCCGATGCTTTATCGATAAGTTCAAATCCCAAATCAATAGTAAACGAATCGTCGTATAAATCAAGCTTTATTTTTGCCCGTTTTTTTCGTCTGTCTACTTTTACAATGTTTCCTTCCAGTCCTGCAAGGGGGCCGTCAACAACTACGATCCGGAAATTTTCGTCAAAATACACCTGGGAAATTCCGGCCAGGGGTCCTGTTTTCTTTATAAAATGAAGTACCGTTTCCAAATCCCGTCCTGATAGGGGCTGAATATTCCGGTTGGATTTAAGAAAACGAAAAAAACCTTCTGTACGACGAAATTCCCAGTGGTAATGGTAAAGATGCTCCTCTTCGGATTCCAGGAAAAGATAACCCGGAAAAACTGCCGGTGTGGTCTGTACCATTACTCCCCGGCGTCGAACCGAAACCTTCCTCTTTGGGAAAAAAATTGGTATCGTACAATTCGGACAAAGCGCCCTGAATAAACGGATATATTTTTCTTCGGCTCTGGTTTTTACCTGTACAGCATAGTAGTTCACTACCCCAATTTACCGCATTAAATGCATTGGTATCAAGAACCAACACAGGTACGGGGAATTTGCCCATAAGGTATACTACTGACTAAAAACACCTTGCAGGGGGTTCTGCCTTACCGAAGGCTAGATGGTCATGGCTTTTTTCCACAGACACTTTGGTGTCGCTTTTTTATTCGCATGCCATACGCCTCCGGTAAAGCAGAGACCCCCTGCAAGGCGCATACATTGCGAGTATACTTCATTGGAAAATTCTACATCCATGCATTGGATTGCAGCGCCAATGCGTTCATTTCCTGGTGTAAAGACTATCACCGGGTAATAAAATCCTAAACTACCGCATTTGTATCCGGGTGTTCCTGGGTTATTAGGAACACCCGGATGCAAATGTGGAAAATTGGGGTTTATTTTACTTTAAAACTTTCCGACAATATAAGCGGAGGATTATATGAAAAAGCTTAGTATGGCACTGATCCTTACCTGTATGGGTTTAATGTCCCTTAGGGCGGCGACAGTATCTGTTTTGGTAGTTGAAGCAGGACTTCCTCCCGGAGTAAAAAGTTCAATATCTGCTTCGATTTGGGAAAGCGGCCTGATGGATGCTTTTTTTGATGCGGGTCATATCGTTTTTAATGCCCCGGTTATGCATATTAAGGAAATAAGCGGTTCGCTGCCTCCGGATGTCATGCGGGATTTTAACGAAGCCAGGTTGGGAGGCGCGGATTTTTTTGTTCTGGTACTTTTGAATTATTCCGGAAATAACCAGGAAAAGTTGCCTGAATATCCAAATGAAGTTTTACTTAAAGTTTTTCAGGTTTCTACCGGATCCCTCCTTTACGAGACATCCATTACCGGATGGACCAAAAAAACTGCCGATGAAGAATTCCTAATTGCGAAGCAGAATGCAGGAAAATTAATACCCAGGCTGCTGGTAAAAGGGTAAAGTAATGAAAAAGTCCTGCCTTGCAATTGTTTTACTGTTTGCTGTTCTGTTTCTTCCGGTGATTTCCCTGTGGGGAACTTCCTTTTGGGAAGGAACGGCGGCGGTTTCTGCAAATCCACAGCCGGGATTTTATATTGAAACCAATTCTTTTCCCAAAAATACCGTTGTAGAAATAAAAAATCTTGAAACAGAAAAAACAATCAGGGCCATTGTTATTGCAGGACTTGACGCCCCGGGATTGCTGGCTGTATTATCCCGGGAAGCTGCCGAAACTGTGGGGCTTCAGAGCCGTACCGTTGGAAGGATAAGGATAACGAGTCTTTCGGATCCGGTAGCATATTCCCGCTTCACTGAAGAATACCGTTCAGGAGATCCTGATTTTGATCCACAGGCGGCTGTAGACAGCGTTTACGGAAGAAATAATCCGTCTGCAACTCCTCCACAAAGTGAATACGGGGGAGGCCCAGTTCCAACCGAGCCGCGGCGTGTTATTCCCGGAAGGGATTGGACCGATGTACCTTTGGTACCATTAGTTACGGCGCCGGTTGTCCAACAGGAAGAAACTGATTCTTCTGATATCCAATCGGGGCAGGAAGGATTAAGTTCAGCTTTGCCGGATACTGTTCCGAATACAATTCCGGATAGTATCCCGGATACTATTTCGGATAGTCCCGAAATTAACGATGCCATAGCTTTAGTATCCGGCTCTGAAAGCCCCGTGGTATTTGATCTTCCGGCTGTTTCCTTGCCTGCTGTTCCCGTCGAACCGGAAAAAAAACTACCGGAAAAAGTTGAGACTGAAAGAGATGCTGCGGCATATGAATATTCGTTAATCCCGGCAGAAGAAAGGCCTCCATATGGGAGCGTAATTCCACCCCGGACAGCAGATTCCGTGGTTCAAATCTTTTCTGTCCGCGCCGTATCACTATCACAGTTGGAAATGGGAAAATTCTACCTTCAGATAACAGCTTCCAGGGATGTGTCCGCTGTAGAATTTGAATTAGCCAAATTAAAAGACTATCCGCGGACTGTTCTTTGTATGGAAGATACCGCATTCCCTTATCGTATTCTGATAGGTCCTGTCAACCAGGGAGAATCCGGTGCTCTTTTAAGAAAGTTCCAGGTCATGGGCTATAAGGATGCGTTTATCAGAAGAAGAGAACCCTAAACGATACCTGTAATGCTTTTTTCCGGCAAGTATTTGTGCAGTTTTTTCAGAAGAACGTTAAAATCCAATGGTTTTCCTATGTGGTCGTTCATACCGGCATTCAGGCTGTTATCTATATCTTCCTTAAATACGTTTGCAGTCATGGCTACAATAGGAATTGTTTTTGCATTAGGAATGTCCAGCGCCCTGATACGCCGTGTCGCTTCGAACCCATCCATTTCAGGCATTTGTACATCCATAAATATCATATCGTAACTGCCGGGGGATTCAATGAATTTTTGGACGGCTTCCGCTCCGTTTTCAGCGCAATCTATCTTCATTTGTGACGGTTCAAGGAGCGCAAGAACAATCTCCCGGTTAATTTCAACGTCTTCGGCCAGCAGAATACAATGATCTGCGAATATGCCGGATATGTCCGTCTGCGCTTTCTCTATCTGCTGCCGGTCAAGACCCAGTGCTTCGTTCATGGTGTCCACAATGAAAGACGGGAATAATGGTTTGGATAAAAATTTGTCAACCCCTGCTTTTTTTGCCTTTTCTTCGATCGCGTTCCAGTCTGCGGCGGACATCATAATCACCACGGACTTTTCCGAAGATCTTGCCTTTAATTCTTTCGTTAGCTCCAGGCTGTCCATGCCCGGCATTTTCCAGTCCACAAAGTAGATATGGTAAGCGCCGTTTTGGTCAACAAGCCGGAGCGCTTCTTCTCCGCTTATGGCTGTATCGCAGATTACACCGTATCCATGCGTTATTTCCCGAAAATACTCCAATATATCAACAGAATCGTCAATAACAAGTATACGGACATTCTTCCAGTTAACATCCTGGTCAAAAAAACTTTGTGCTTTCTCTGATCCATGCTTCAATTGAACTGTAAAGGCAAAAGTAGCG
>JAIRRF010000055.1 GCA_031256115.1 Treponema sp. | reverse complement strand
TAATTACCGGGGACCAAAGCCTCCATTGTTCAATTCTTGCCGTACCTTCATAAGAATATCAATTTTTCTGTATGGGTATCCAATAGGCAAATCATAAACTCAGGAATTCTTCCTCGGATATTTTGCAGTTTCCGATTATTATGAATTTTGCTTTTCCCTCCAATATTCCGATATTCCTGGGATTACACATATTATTAATTGGGACCAGCATGGCAATTGGTTTTTTTGATTTTCCATATAAGATCTTAACATTCTCGCCGTTTTTCACCCGAATAAGTACATCAGAAAAATTAGATTTAAACTCAGCGACTGTTAATGTTTTCATATTTTAAAATACCATATATTTGTCAACATATTAAGTATTTTAAAGTGAGAGAATTCCAGAAGTCACTTCCGGTTAAAAAGGCCGTACTTATAACCGATTCCAAGCCCGATGACGGTACGGTTATAGTGTATCCTGTCGGGCTTTGGGTATAAATCGCCATAGGGGTTAATCATAACCGTATCGCCAAAATACAGATAGTTAAGATCAATAAAAGCCGCTCCCCATTTCCCTGCTTTTATGCATAACTGCAAACCGCCGCCGAACCCAAAGAGCGGAAATTCTATAAAGGCCGGGGCTTTTTTCAGGGGGTACAAAAAAGCCCCGTAGGGTTCCACAATTATGCCCCTGAAGAATTTCAGGGGAGCCTTTAGGTTTATGCCCGCGGTCATATTTAAATAATTTCTTGTAAAGGGATCCCCCAGGGAGGCCAGAAAAATAGGTTCCACGCTCATCCAGTTAAGGAATTGTATTTCCAGGCCCAGGGTAATTCCGGGCAATGCGACATATTTATTGTCAAGCTGCGAAACGGAAGTGGGATTCTGAAAAGTTCCTTCATATACACCGGTTCCGCCAATCAGTCCATTTGGCTGTAAATTATAGATAACAATGGGAAAGTCCAGAGACAGCCTTGCATAGAGCCACTTGTTTTGCCAATCGGTATTTTCCCTGGTTTCCCCTGGCTCCCATGCTTCCCCTGTGTCCCTTATTTCCCGCGGTCTCTGCCCGTCCTGTACTTCATGCGGAGCCACGGCCTCCAAGATTCTGGTCAGCATGTCAATTACTTCTCTTTCCTCCGGAATACGATCTGCGGCGGCGCCTCCCGGAGCTCCCGGAGTTCCGGGGGCAGCCCTGCTTCCGTCAGCCACGGGAATATAAACCACAGCCTTTAGAAACAAATATTGGGTTACATCGTACATTTCATCGAGCCGGGTAAAGGGATAATCGAAAGTAACAAGTTCAAAATTGTCAAAATTTCTTAGCAGAGTAATCTGGATATGAAAGGGCTTTTCCCCCGGTTGTGTCTGGGGGGTAACATCAAATCTAAAGACATATCCGGCATGGCTTTTATTGGCAACAATATTGTAACCGGCGGCAATTCCTTCCATCTTGAAATTTTCCAGAAAGAAAGCCTGCTGCTCCGCGGTTCCGGTTCCTTCTATAAAAACAAACCTGTTCTGTGCTTCGACGGCAAGGGGCAAAACAAAAGCCAGGGCCAGAAAAGCCAAAAGCCGCCAAATATTCTTTATTTTTTGCTGCACCGTATTAAATATTATAATACATTATTAACATACATGTATGATAAAACCGGAATCCGTTCCCGGCTGGAACTTCAGCGGCTATGATATTACCATTCTCTTGGTAAAAAACCTTCCGGAATAGCTATTTTTACCGTATCTCCTGTCTGCTCAATTACATAAAATCCGGCTTTGTGGATATAATCCCGGGCAGCATTTGTCATTATTGCCCCGGCAATAGCCCCCTGAAACCTGCGCTTGTCATGGCGGGCATCCGCCCTGCGGCGCAGAATTTCTATCCGTTTAATATGTTCTTTCACGTCCTTTTGCGTAGGCTTGGCCTTTACTTCCACCGCAATAACGATATCTCCGTTTTCCAGCAGAATATCAACTTCCGTAAGAAACTTACCGGAAGAATCTGAAATCTGATGGTTTTGGGAAATGTTTTCAAAAATAAAGTTTAATTCGTTAAATTTTTCCTTAATGCTGGGGGCAACCAGATGTTCCGCCAGTTCGCCAAAACGGTTGCCCAATTCGCCGATTTTCCGATCTGTTTCTTTCATCTTCCGGTCTGTTTCCTGCATCCTCCGGTCTGTTTCTTTCATTTGTTCCCTGGTTTCCTGGAACATGGCCCAGACTTTTTCAAATGTTAATGCTTTTGTTGTTTCCATGAGCCTGCCTCCGGTAACAATACTGCTATACAAATGTCATGTTGTCAACAGACAACCAAAACTTTAGCGACCGCCGACATAATATGTGAATAGAGTAAATACGTTTACAGGAGAACATCGTAGGGGTCATCCCCCAGGCGGCGGTGCTGGATCGCTTCCAGAATATGTTCCGCTTCGATAAGTTCCCTGTCGTCCAAATCCGCAATGGTCCTGGCCAGTTTTAAGACGCTGTGATAGGCCCTGCCGGAAAAGACCAGAGCTTCGGCGGCCCTGCGAAATGCCCGGTCCGCCCCGATATTTAACGGACAATGGCAATTAATTTCAATTGGACGCATCCGGGCATTTCGGCGGACCCCGTTATTGTTTGTAAAACGCCGACGTTGCATTTCCACGGCCCGTATAACCCTCTGTCTGACATCCGCACTGGTTTCCGGGGTTTCCCCGGCATTGTCCCGGAACAGGACATCATTACTCCCATTAACCGGAATTCTAATATCTATCCGATCCATGAGGGCCCCGCCGATTTTACGCCAATACCGGTATACTTCT
>JAIRRF010000040.1 GCA_031256115.1 Treponema sp. | reverse complement strand
TTAAAGATTCCGGTTACTGGTACCGGGACATTATTAAATCAAATGGCGCAGATCTGTAAAGGAAACGATTATGCTTGAAAATTGGGAATTACGCGCTGCTGCCCGCACTCTGTTAAAAGGAAACTGGCTTCCAGCGGCGGGTGTTACGTTTTTATATTGTATTCTAACCAGTATCGCCAGCGCACCTTTTGGAATTGCATTTCTTGTTGTCGGCGGTCCCCTGACATTGGGATATTACGGTTATTTTATTAATATGACCCGGGGGAACCGGGCGGAAATCGAAAATTTGTTCAGCGGGTTTAAAAGCTTCGGTTCCGGTTTTATGCTTCTTTTGCTTCAGATGGTACTTATATTTCTTTGGACCTTGCTTTTAATAATTCCCGGGATCATCAAGACCCTAAGTTATTCCATGTCATTTTTGATCCTTCATGACAATCCCGGCATGAGCGCCCTGGATACGATAAACGCCAGTAAAAAAATGATGAAAGGATATAAGGGAAAATTATTTCTACTTTATTTAAGCTTCACCGGCTGGGGCCTGCTTTGTTTCTTAACATTTGGAATTGGCTTTCTTTGGCTGATTCCCTATGTAGTTCTGTCATTTACCAATTTTTACGAAAATCTGAAAAACACTCAAACTGTGGAATGCAACGTTTGAAAACAATAGCCTGTATTGGCGCCGGAAATATGGGGACTGCCCTGATGAAGGGCGCCATAGGCAAAACCGTAAAGAATGCCCGGGATAACCATGCAATCGGTTTTGCAGATACCGACAATGCAAAGGCCAGGGCTGCCGCAAAGGTTCTGGGGGCCAAGGTATTTACCACAAACGCAGAGGCAGCCAAAGCCGGAGATTATATTTTTTTGGCAGTTAAACCTCAGGTATTGTCTTCGGTGCTGGCGGAAATTTCTCCGGTAATCCGGGAACGTTATGTAAAATCTGATTCGCCGGTATTAATTTCAATGGCCGCGGGTTTTCCGATAAAAAAAATACAAGCACAGATTAACGGCGGCGGAAATGAAGCACCGGCAGCCCCCCAGTCTTCTATACCGGTAATGCGTATCATGCCCAATACGCCGTCACAAATATTTCATGGGATGATCGTTTATTGCGTCTCTCCAAAATTCCCTTCCGCAAAACTTGCGGAGCTGGAAAAGATCCTCTCCGGTGCAGGATTAACAGATCAGGTAGATGAAGAATTTCTGGATGCAGTAACCGGCATTTCCGGATCCGGACCTGCCTTTGTATTTCAATTTATCGAAGCCCTGGCAGACGGCGGGGTTCTTGCGGGTCTTCCCAGAGACAAAGCCCTCCTGTACGCTGCCCAAACTGTAAAGGGCGCCGCGGCTATGGTACTTGAAACCGGAAAACATCCTGGGGAATTAAAGGATATGGTTGCATCGCCGGGGGGCACCACCATTCAGGGCATTGCCGCCCTGGAACGAAGCGCATTTCGGGGTACGGTTATCTCCGCAGTGGAAGCAGCCTGGCAACGCGCACAGGAATTAGGGTAGTTATTAAATTTTATTTTTATATAGATTAAATTATCCTTGAAATAATTAAAAATTTGTATTAATTATGCACACTTTCATATTAACACCTTTTTCTGGAATTAATACAAAACTTCCTTAAAACTCATACAACTGCCAGCATAAAAGACCAAAAAATAAGTCTATTTTCTCGAAAAAGTGACAAAATTACTTGATAATTGACCGACTGTCGGTCTATTATTCAAATAAGGAGTTTACATGAAACTGGAAAAATACAAACGGCCGTTTCTCTTTTATGGGATCGCCGTCATCATCCCTTGGGCGCTTTGGTTCACTATGGGAGCCATTTCTCATTCCCACCTCTGGGAAAATCATAACTGGGTTATATTTGGCAGCCTCATTGGGCTTGCAGGCCTTTGCGCACCAATGATAGCAGCTTTCGCTCTAATTTTGCCTGATAAGGAAATGAGGGCGGAACTCATATCAGCTTGCACAAATTTCAAAGGTATTCATTTTAAGTGGTGGCTTATCATTTTTCTCTTACCGCCGGCAAGTATACTCTTAGCACAGGCAATTTCCCTGCTTTTTGGGTACAATCCCGAACAATTTAAGCTGGCGGGGGATTTTTCCTTTACCGCAGGGATTTTCCCTGCATGGTTTCTTTTGGTTATTGCACCCATAATTGAAGAATTCGGCTGGCACACTTACGGTATCCATTGTATCAGGCGGCGTTTCAGCCTTTTTGCCACCTGCATTATTTTCGGTGTTATTTGGGGAATTTGGCATATGCCCCTTTCCACTGTCAAAGGCTACTATCAAAATGTAGTCGCTGAAACAGGCATCCTCTATTCAATCAACTTTCTGGTGAGCCTAATACCCTACCTTATCATTGACAACTGGTGTTATTACAAAACCAAGCGCAATATGTTTCTGCAAATCTCCCAACACCTGATGTTCGGTTTTTCCAATGAAGTTTTCCGCACCCACCCGGACAGCAAGGTAATTCAGACCGTTTTGCTCATTATCTTCAGTGCGATTATTGTCATTCGAGAACGTAAATTTTTCTTTAGTAAAACATTTGACAAGGAAAGCGATCCATGCTCCGTAACATAACCGTTTTTCTCGTTATTCCGTTATGCCTTATTACTGTTATGGGATATGGACAAGAACAGTCCGAAACAAAAAATCCGTTCCTGTTTCCTGTTGGCAACAACCAACTGACGAGCATTACCATCGTGGCAAACGTAACGCTGGGAAGTCTCGTAACGAACAATCCCGGCTTTAACACCGCCTACAACAGCGGTAGGCAGGTACCTACACAAGGCCCAACGCCACGAGTGCGGCGTGGACGAGGAGGTAAAAAGGTGACTGACACAGTGGAGTGAGTGCGGAGCGAGAGCGAGCGAGATGCCTCATTTCAAAATGTTACCGAAAGTTATGGATGCCTCATTTAGAAAATGTTACCGAAACTAGAAATGCTCCTTGGTCATTATTCGGTTCACTTGGGCGAGCCGTTGCCTC
>JAIRRF010000331.1 GCA_031256115.1 Treponema sp. | reverse complement strand
CGATTGAAAGGACATTTATTAGATCCTGTTCCATTTTTGAATAATACTTTTTCCTGTTTTCTCTGGCATTCTCAAAAGACCTAAGGGCATCTCCGTAGATCCCGGTACGAAAATGGCGTTTTCCTTCTTCCAGAATGAGCCACCAGGGATCAACTTTTCGCTGCTGCGCTTTTGCGGGAAAAAGGACCAGAAAATAAAAAAATATCTGCAGCAATAAACGTGAAGTTTTGTTCATGACTTTATCTATATTAATATCGGCATTTTTTACTGAACATGGAAGATATGGAAAATAAACTATAGTTTTTTAAGTTCCTCTTCAAAGTACCGGTCAATTTCCACATCATTTTTTACCCTGATGGTTTTTATTACCTTCCCCTGTTTAAAAATCATAATGCTGTTTCCTGCTCCGGTGACGCCTAAATCCGCATCTTTTGCCTCTCCGGGACCGTTCACGGCACAGCCCATAACTGCAATGGTACAGTTTTTATCCAGGCTGTAAAGCCGGGTTTTCCATCGTTCGACAAAATTGATAGTATCAAAGCAGGCACGACCGCAGCGGGGACAGGAAATAAGTAATACTCCGTTTCCAAAACGATCTTCAAAACGATTTATAGAAAATCTTTCCGGTATACTAACCATATCCCTGGCGGCATTAAGGATTTCCCTGCCGGCAATTATTTCGTTTTCCATTGTATCTGACAAAGACACCCGTAAGGTATCGCCAATCCCCTCTGAAAGAAGGGGCAGCAGTACCGCAGTATTTCGAACCGTTCCTGACACCAGGGGTCCCGCCTCAGTCACTCCGATATGTAGGGGAATATCGCTTACAGTCCGAAAGAGCCTGTTTGCCCGAATAGTATCGGTGATCCCCGAAGCTTTCATCGAAAGTGTAGTATTTACAAACTTTAATTCTTCAAATAATGCCAGCTCTTCCTGGGCTGCCAGAACCATTGCTTCCGCCCGGTTAAGGCCCTTATTCATTTTTTCCTGAAGATGGCCTGGAAGGCTCCCGGCATTTACTCCAATGCGAATAGGAATATTCCGGGCGGCAGCTTTGGAAACAACCTTTTCTACTCTGCGGCGGTTTCCAATATTACCTGGATTTATCCGTAACTTAGCAATGGGGAAATCCAGACAGCGTAAAGCAATTTTATAATCAAAATGAATATCCGCGCAAATGGGTAGAGATACCCTGTAAGCCAACTCACCAATTGCCTCTGCGTCTTCCGGAGCGGGAACTGCAAAACGGAGAAGGCCGCACCCAATAGTTTCCAGAATCTTAATACGACGCAATAGAACTTTACCGGCTTCCCCCTTAAGATCAGCAAGAGAAAGGCGGTCTTTCCACATGGTTTGTATAACCACAGGGTGACCGCCTCCGAAAAAAACGGCTTTAACATGATCAAAGCCGCCTATTTGGATTATCCGTGAATGCATGGCAATACGGGCAACCTGGGGAGATCCAGCATCTCTGCTCTGCCCCTGGCTGCCATGCAGCAATTTTGTTTTAGATCAACCTAGAGCTGTCATGGAAAGAACCATGGCAAAAAGCGCTACGGTTTCGCATATACCAACAACGGCAATATAGTTGGCAAAACCTTTTCCTGTATCGCTGAGCGCATCGGCGCTGGCGGCTCCTGCCTGTCCCTGGGCAATGGCGGAAAAAGCCATACCTAAACCAGAACCAATTCCCATACCTAAAAGCTGTCCTCCGTTGCTTGCATTTACTGCGTTCAGCATTTGCTGCATCAGAATAAAACCATAAAAAGTCTGGGTTAAAGGTGCACCGGCAAAGGTGAGCAATGTCATAGGTGCTGGTTTATTGGCTTTATAACAGCGCTTCCAGGCGCCGATTGTCGCTGATCCGGCAATACCAATCCCAACCGCAGAACCCAGAGCTGCAATCCCCATAACAATGCCTGCTCCTATCATTCCTAACATTCTTGGATCCATAAAAAACTCCTATTCCGTTTTATCCAGTGAGATAGCCAAAAAGGTTCTCACGTAATTCAAATTTACCGTTTAGAAAACGGTTTGTATGCAAAACCAGACCAAGTTAGTCCCACGTGGGAAGAAAACTCTAAAGTGTTGAGCCTTACTCCGTGGACTAAAACCGAGAGTACATTAAGGACCATGTTAAAACTATGGCCAAACACCAAAAGCGCCACTCCGAAGGCAAAGAAAATCAAATGGCTCAACATAGAACCGGCAAAACTGTCCACCGTACTGGCTATAGATGCCCCCGCCAGGCCCACTGCCCAAAGCCTGATATAGGACATGATGTCTGAAAACACATTGGTAATCCCCAGTACATTTGTCAAAATGTTTGCACAGCTCGTAATCAAGGATTTTAATATGTTTCCTTCATAATTTCCAAAGATAAAGACCAGGCCAAAACCCCCTATCAGAGAATAAAATTGCCAGGACTTTACTCCGCCAAATCCGGTATTGAACACTACCAAAGAAAGAACTATAAAGTACATTCCTAAAAGCATCCCAAGCTGTCCAACTTCCGACAGAACCTTAAGGGAACGAATATTGCTGAATATTCCTTTTATATGGGCAATGCTTAATTGAGTTAAAGCAATGGTAAAACAAAAGACCATCAAGTTTTTATCAACCGCATGATCCATATCTGCAATAGTGGCATGGGAAGCCGCCAGCCCCGATTGAATCCAGAAGTTTCCCGCATTATAGGCTGCAAGCCAACCTTGTTCGGAAGAAGTATTGACAATCAAAGGAAGGCTGATATTCTGTAATATTTCCGGAACCCGGGAAGCATCTACACCGAACCATGCACAGGTTAATACCCCCCAAGTAAAATTGGAAAGACTCATCAGTAACAGGAATTTAAATATCAGAGGTGTGCCTTTTTTTGAGGTTTTTGCTATGCAGATAATGGAAATAAGGAAAAGGACTGCGCCGTATGCAGCGTCTCCGAAAATCATGCCAAAAAACAGGGTAAAGAAAAACATGAACCACCCGGAAATATCCGTTTCCCGGTAGCCCGGCGACATTTCCAGAAAATTCGTTAAAGGATAAATAAGACTTGCAAATTTATTGTTCTTTAGTTTGGTCGGAACTTCAATATCGTCTTCCGCCGGATCCGCAGCGCAAAGGGCCCAGCCGTTTTCGCTGGCCGCCCGTTTCAGCGTACCTAAATCGGAAGCAGGAGAATAGCCGGAAATCCAGGAAACAGCCAATTTAGATGTTTCGTTTTCATTAATATTCTCATCGATAGGTTCCATACAGGCTTTGGCGGTCTCAAATTCAATGTCGGCAAGAATAGAAACTCTTTCGTCATCGATCAATTTTTTTAGAGGGGAAAGGTAAACCAATTCTGTCTCAATTTTTGCCATTTCGGTTTTTCGGATTTCATCTCTCTCGTAGACTAAAGAACGAGGCCTGTCAGGCAAGGGAAAAGGAGTCTCATGAGGAATTACATCAAAAGCCAAAAGCCGGATGGAATGGTTTTTATGATCCTTGGAAAGGACAATAACCGGCACATCTCCAACATTTTTTGCATAGGAAACGAAGGATATGTCGTAGAGATGGGCGTTTACTCCGTTCTCTGAAAGGATTTTAAAATCATTTGGATCAAACTCGCCCCACTTGTCAAAATTATGAATTTCCCGTTGGTGATGATGAATATAGTCCAGTAACTTTTTACGGCGTTCAGAAAGGGCAACTACATGGCTGGCCAAATCCCCTTCGTATTCAGGAGACTCAGTTTTATTGTTTTTCTTTTTGGGAGTAAAACCCGTAAGCACTCCGGATGCTATTTCCAGAAGGTGACGGCGGTCCAGCAGCTTTGTAAGAGATGCGGACGCTGCGGTTTTCCTTTCAAGGTGTACAATTCCAAGCTCACGAATCCGTTCAAGGGCGGCATCTATATTTTTATCCATCACCAGGAGGGACAGCTTCTTCATCGGTACAATCATCAGTTTGCCCTCTCCATGCTTCTTTTGGAAATTTTACCCCGGACTACCGCCGCAGTCTGCTGATCTCCCAGATAAACACCGATCTTTTTTATGTTTGTTTTTGCTTCAGGAATCTTTATCTTTTCAAAAAGGTTGACCCGTTGGCTGGTGGTCTGAAGTTCC
>JAIRRF010000300.1 GCA_031256115.1 Treponema sp. | reverse complement strand
GGGATCCGGTAAAATAGACATAAACGGAAACAGCAACGATATGAACATGAAAGTCTCCGGATACGGAGTATTTAACGGAAGAGAATTCGAAACCCAAAAGAGCGATGTAACCATAACCGGTTCCGGGAAACTTAATCTATGGGTTTTGGAATACCTGAAAGTTAATAATTCCGGGGTCGGGAGGATTAAATACCGGGGAGATCCTAAAATTGAGTTTAAGAATTCCGGTTTGGGAAGGATTGAAAATGAATAATACAATTGAAGCAGCCCAGGATGACGCTCCGAAACTTTCTTCGGATCTGCTCCGGGGCCATACGGAAACCATCGTGCTGGGGATTTTACACCAGGGAGATGCCTATGGTTTTGAAATATACAACACTATCCTGGAACGGACCGGGGAACGTTATGAATTAAAAGAAACTACCCTGTATTCCAGCTATAAACGGCTGGAAAGCGAGGGCTGCATTAGGTCTTACTGGGGGGATGAAACCCAGGGAGCCCGGCGGCGCTATTACTGCCTGACAGATAAGGGGCGGGAAGCATACCGAAAAAACATGAAGGACTGGGAGTTTACCCGGAACATACTGGATGATCTTTTAAATATTTCGGATTCATCAAATTAAAGGAGTTAATATGAATGCGCAAGATTATGTAAAATCCTTATTTAAGGATTATGAAGAAACCCCGGCGTTACGGGATTTTATGGAAGAAATCCAGAGTAACCTGGAAGACCGGACCGCAAATTTACAGAAAAAAGGTCTTTCCGAGGAAGAAGCTTTTATCAAAGCTTCAACAGAATTGGGAGACATCAGCGCACTGGCGGACGAACTCTGTCTTAAAAAGAGGCAGGAAGTATACCAGGATGCTTACCTGGGAATACAGCATTACATGAATCCCCCGCGGGTGGCGGCTTATGTTGTTTTTGGATCAATTTTGGTATTCGGGATAATCATCGCTCTGGTTAGTTTCTTTAGTGTTTCTAACTTTTCCTTTTTGGACTATACCGGAATTGACTGGCTGGGTAATTCCGGCTTAGCCTGGATGACAGCCTTTGGAGTTATTCTGCCCTTCTTTGTGACTTCGGTTATGGGATTTACCTTTCTGGGTTTAACCCAGGAGACTGCCGCTTTGTATCCCATGAGTAAAAAACGGGCTACCTGGTATACCGCAGCGGCAATGTTAATTGCCTTTGCGCTTGTCCTTTTTCCCCTTATTTATTTAGCCGTTTCTTTTAAAGATTCCCCGATTCCTTTCCTGGCGGAATGGGGGCTTATACCGGCCCTGGCGGCAGAAATTCCTTTCATTATCCCCGGTATCGGCCTTTTGGTATTCCTCTGTCTTACCGAAAAAAACCGGCTAAAACCCTGGGCTGCATATTATGCTGCCGGATGGACCGAACGTTATAGGGATGAAATTCATAAAACCTCAGAACTTTGGCATGATCCCTGTTATTCCGCCAGGTTTGGCCTTTTTTCCGGGGCAATTTGGGTTTTTGCCGCAGGTGTCTTTTTTGCTTTGGGTTTTTTTATGGGTTTCCGGTATTCCTGGCTTGTTTTTATCTTTGCCGTTGCTCTTCAACTGCTTTTACAGGCATTGTTGTTTAAACCAAAAAGTAAAAACCATAAAAATGCTGAACATACTTATACTTGACAAATATTAGTTTTTATTGGATTTTGGGTGTGGCATAGCAAATCATTTTTTTTCAGGAGGAGCCTTAGTAATGAAAAAAGTCATTATCGTAGGCGGTGTGGCAGGCGGCGCATCGGCAGCGGCAAGGCTAAGGAGGCTTGATGAAAGCGCCCGAATAATCATGATTGAACGCGGCGAGTATATATCATTTGCAAACTGCGGCCTTCCCTATTATATAGGAGGGGAAATAAAAAGCAATTCGGCACTGACTTTGCAGACACCGGAAAGCTTTACCGCCCGTTTTAATGCTGAAGTCCGAATAAAAAATGAAGTTACCGCCATTGACCGGCAGGCGAAAACCGTCCTTGTAACAAACCTAAATTCCGGTGAAAAGTACAGCGAAACTTATGATTTCCTGATTCTTTCCCCCGGAGCTGAACCGGTTTTACCGAATATTCCGGGTATTGACTCTTCCCGTGTTTTTACGCTTCGCAACATTCCGGACACATATAAAATAAAAGATTTTATCGAAAACAATCATCCTCAAAGTGCCGTTGTAGTCGGCGGAGGATACATCGGTATTGAGATGGCAGAAAATCTGAAAAATGCAGGTCTTTCGGTAACGATCGTGGAACTCTTGGATCAGGTAATCACACCACTAGACTATGATATGGCCTGTGATGTTCACCGTCACATTGAACAAAAAGGCGTGTATCTGCTTTTGGGTAATGCCGTTCAAAAAATTGAGGAAAGCAGCAACGGTTTGTCCGTTACCTTATCCCAAAGCAGCCTTAACACGGATATGGTAATCATGTCGGCGGGCGTGCGGCCTGAAAGCGGCATTGCAAAGAATTCCGGCCTTGCAATAAATGAAAGGGGCGGCATTATTGTCAATGAAAATATGAGAACCTCGGATGATAGCATCTATGCTGTGGGCGACGCAGTAGAAATAATTGATTTTGTTACCCGGCAAAAAGCAATGATTCCCCTTGCCGGTCCGGCAAACAAACAGGGACGTATTGCGGCGGACAATATCTGTGGTATTTCCACAAAATACGGAGGAACCCAGGGCTCGGCAATTCTTAAAGTCTTTGACATGACCGTGGCAACAACCGGCATCAACGAAAAAACAGCAAAAAAGCTGGGTCTTGATTACGAAAAATCATTCACATGGTCGGCCAATCACGCTGGTTATTATCCGCGCGCTGTAAACATGAGCGTAAAAACCCTGTTCGAAAAGGGAAGCGGAAAGATTTTGGGCGCTCAAATATCCGGTTTTGACGGCGTTGATAAACGCTGCGATATATTTGCGGTTGCCATTCGTACCGGCATGACCGCACTTGATCTTGCCGCATTAGAGCTGTGTTATGCGCCGCCCTATTCATCGGCTAAGGACCCGGTCAACATGGCAGGGTTTGTAATAGAAAATATGCTTACCGGGAAAGTAAAAAACTTCCATTGGCACGATGTGGATGAATTGCCCCGGAACGGAACCGTTACCTTGCTTGACACCCGGACAGAATTGGAATATGAAAACGGCCATATAGAC
>JAIRRF010000279.1 GCA_031256115.1 Treponema sp. | reverse complement strand
ACCGTGGCTGTTGCGGCTTATTCCTACATGGCCCTGGTACCCATGATCCAGCCTCCCATAATGAAGGCCCTTACCTCCAAACAGGAACGGCTTATCAGGATGCGGCAGTTAAGGCCGGTTTCCAAAACCGAAAAAATCGCCTTCCCAATGGTAGTTTTTATTCTGTCAATAATTCTTATTCCTGCGGCGGCGCCTCTTATCGGCTGTCTTATGTTCGGCAACTTTATCCGGGAAATAGGAGTGGTAGAGCGTCTTTCCAAGACTGCCCAGAACGAGCTTATAAACATAGTGTCCATGTTCCTCTCCCTTGGTGTGGGCAGCCAGATGACCCCGGAAAAGTTCCTGAACCCTTCGTCTCTTATAATCGTTGTGATGGGACTTATTGCCTTCTGCATTGCCACAGCAACCGGGGTAATAATGGCCAAGTTCATGAACCTCTTCTTAAAAGAGAAGATCAATCCCCTCATAGGTTCCGCGGGTGTTTCCGCGGTGCCCATGGCCGCGCGGGTTTCCAACAAGGTGGGCCTTGAGGAAGATCCCAGTAACTTCGTCCTGATGCACGCCATGGGCCCGAACGTGGCAGGCGTCATCGGTACAGCCATTGCCGCAGGAGTCATGATCGCGGTTTACGGCGGGCATTAGAGTTTTTCTGGTTTTTATCTCACAGAGATACGGAGTACACGAAGGTCACGGAGATTTTTTAGGTAAAACTTCGTGTTCTTCGTGAACTCTGTGCCTTTGTGAGAGGAGTTTCGAATAAATCAGAACAGGAAAAATAATTGTCGGAAGCTAATGCGTGGTATATTGGATAAAATTAACAGAAAAGCAATAGTTTTATTATTGTTGGGGTTCCTGTTTCTTGTACCACAGCTTTCCCTTTCCGCCCAGAACGCCTGGCAGGGAGATAACCTTACCCTGAAAATAGCGGTCATTGGGCCCGGAGATGAACTTTACTTCTGGTGGGGCCATATCGGCCTTGTCGCGGAAGACAGAGTCACGGGCCATGCCCGTTTTTATGACTGGGGCGCCTTTTCATTTGATAACGAGAATTTCTTTTTGAATTTTGCCTTTGGAAGGCTTTTGTACAGCTGCATGGTTTCACTGGCTGATGATAATTACGACGTTTACATTCATAGGAACCGGGACATTACTCTCTACACCCTGAACCTGCCGGCAAACAAAAAAGACGAGGTTCTGCGTTTCGCGGAAATTAATATGCTGCCGGAGAACTGCGATTACGCTTACCATCATTTCAAAGACAACTGCGCAACCAGGATCAGGGATATCCTGGATATCGCTTTGGACGGTCAGTTCAGTGCTGAATACGAAGAAATGCCGGGCCGTTTTACCCTGCGTCAGCACGTTAGACGCCATACATGGTTCAATCCGTTTTTTGACTGGATTTTGAATTTCTGGATGGGGCAGGATATCGACAGGCCGATAACGGTCTGGGACGATATGTTCCTCCCTTCAGAGATCGCCATGCGAATGGAAGAATTCCGGTATCCGAACGGCCAGCTTTTGGTAAGCAATGTCGAGATAATCAATAAATCGGAAGATCGTCCGGTTGTACTTAATGCACCGAGAATGCAATGGCCGGGCGCGCTATTGGTCAGTTTGCTTTTTTCCGAGCTCCTGCTGCTTTTATATCTGCTCGTGCTTAGACGGAATTGGTTTAAAAAATTCTTGGGTATTACCACGGGTCTTTTGGGGCTTTTCTTTGGTATTGCCGGGAGCATGCTCTTCTTTATGACCTTCTTTACGGACCACGACTATACCTACCACAACATCAATATACTTTTTGTTAATCCCCTGCTTCTGGCGGCAATTCCGCTGGGGCTTATTTTTGGATTTTCGGAAAGTGAAAAAAAGCGCTTTGTTGCCGCTCGGCTTTTGCGGGCCTTATGGGCCTATGTTATTTTGGGGAGTCTCTTTACGATGGTAATTAAATTCTTTCCCGCTTTTTATCAGCAGAACCAGGTAACCCAGGCGCTGCTGATGCCCATTGCGATTACTATGGTGTTAATAATGACGCGCCTGGGGCAAATAACAAATAAAAGATAAAAAATAATAAGTGGTAAAATATAAATAACCTTAATTATTCATTATTTGCTATTTGATATTTGCAATTTGATATTTTATACTTGTATCATGCGGCGATGGTTTCTACGCGTATTTTGGGCTGTTTTTCTTGTTTTAACGCTGAATGCCCAGGATAGCCAAAACGAAGAAAATCCCCCCCTTATCGTTTTTCCCCTTACCATGATCCTTGAAGGGACAGAATACGCCGGGGAAGGGGTTTGGCGGCCCGATTGGCCCCTTGAATTGCCGCCTGACGCTTTTAAGGTTATCGCCGGGGATGTATCCAGAGATATTTCTCAAATTACCCTATTGGGAGAAGAGTTCTCCCTTAATTGCCGTTTTGGTTCTGATAGACGTGTAGAGGAATTTCCTTTTGTCTTGAATGGCCGGACAGCGCAAATAAGTCTTTTATACAATGATGACGGCGAGCTTTTTGAATTGAATGTAAGTTTCCCGCCCGGAGAAGATACATATAAAATGGAATTTCTTGAATACAGGGATTTTTTCCCCGCCATTGTCAGGGGTTTATATCTTGACGTCTGGTTTTTCATTTACTTTTCCTGGGGTGTGAATGAGATAAACGAAACATGGTACGATGCGGAAGGAAGCATCCTTGGCTCTTACAGTTTTCCACTTACGGAAATTGGAAAACGTCAGAGAATCAGGGAAGTGAAGGATTTTTTCACTCCGGAAAATGGCAGGGAATTGTTTTACGACAGCAGAGGTTTTCTTACCGAGACATCTGGAAATGGCGGTATTTACAAAGTGCAGTATTACCGTGAGGATTTACCAAGGTATTGGGAGCGCCGTCTTATACAGAAAGATGAGCCGGAAATTTCCGCCGGTATTCCGGCCGTGACAGGTAATTTTTCACTCCAGTGGGATGCAAGGGGACTTCTCGTCCGAATTGCCAGAGAGGCGGATGGCGGCGATTATCCGGTCGAATACCGTTACGAATACACCATGGATGAATTGGGTAACTGGATTGAGCGGCGGGAAATTCGGATGACAAGGTATGCGGGTCTTTTGGTTCCGGGCCGGGGAACCGCATTCAGACGTTTAATTGAATACAGAGAACCGTGATGGGAGCTTCTGTTCAATGGAGAGAGGTCAAGTACGGAGAGATTTTTGAAGAAGAACTCCGCGGGCTCCAGCGCCGGCGAAATTCGGATCCGCTTTGTACAGTGAAGGATATTGAAGGGGTGCTTCAGCATCTCTATATAATGGACGGCGCTGATTGGCATGGCCGCGGGGATGTACAGGATATCACCATGGCTGCTACCATTGCCGCATATGAGCGTTTCATCGCTGAATGGAAAGCGGAGGGTTAATTATGGAATGGCGGGCAAGTCATATTTTGGTGAAGGATAAGTCTCTTGCGGAAGATCTCTTGAAACGAATCAAGCAGGGCTCTTCCTTTGAATCCCTGGCCAGGGAGTATTCTACCTGTCCTTCCAAATCTTCGGGAGGGGATCTCGGCTGGTTTGGGCCGGGTAAAATGGTTGCCCCCTTTGAATCTGCGGTAAAGGGTATTTCACCCGGTTCTGTGGGAGATGTGGTACAGACTCAATTCGGCTATCATCTTATAAAATGTACAGGCCGGAAAGAGTAGTGCGTGCCGTTTTACTTGTAAATTCTTTCCATAAAACCGCTTATAATAAGCTGTCTATAAACAGAAGCTTGAAAAAACAGGGTTTTTTGATTATATATGAAGATATCGGGGTTGTTTAATGGCGCTTAATGAAATCGATCTTAAAACTCTCCTTGAGACTGATTCAAAACTTAATCAAATACAGGATTTGGATCTTCTTTTGGAGAGGATACTTCTTGAAGCCAGGAAAGTAGTTCGTGCCGATGCGGGATCAATCTATGTCAAGGAGACCCTTGAAGAAAATGGAGAAAGAGTTGAAAAACTGACAATTAAATATGCCCAAAATGACACTATCCAGAAGGAAATGCCTCCGGGGCAGAAGCTAATCTATTCTGTCTTTTCTGTTCCCATAAGTGACAAGTCTATTTCCGGTTACTGCGCATTGACTCAGCAGCTGGTAAATGTTCAGGATGCCTATAATCTTCCTTCGGGTGTTCCATATTCATTCGGGAAAGCCTACGATCAAATATCCGGATATAAAACAACCTCAATCCTTACCATTCCCCTGAAAAGCGCAGAAGGAAAGCTCCTTGGCGTTATCCAGGTGATCAATTCCAAAGACAATGATGAAAATACCGTTCCTTTCTCCGGCGATGATGAAGTTCTGATAAGTCATTTTGCCTACAACGTTACCATGGCGCTTCAGAAAGCCCAGATAATGCGGACCATGATCCTCAGAATGATTAAAATGGCCGAGCTTAGAGACCCCAAAGAAACCGGAACCCACGTTAACAGGGTTGCAGGTTATGCGGTAGAAATTTACGATCAATGGGCGCATCGTCACGGAGTACGCGGCGATGAAATAGACAAATTTAAGGACAATTTAAGGATCGCTTCCATGCTTCATGACGCGGGGAAGGTTGGTATTTCGGATGCAATTTTAAAAAAGCCTGCCCGGTTTACTCCTGAGGAATACGAAGTTATGCAGACCCATACCGTAAT
>JAIRRF010000222.1 GCA_031256115.1 Treponema sp. | reverse complement strand
TATTACCGTCTTGCCGGAATGGATGCGGCGGTGATTACTACCATACCTCACGATATAGTATTTGAAGCGGTACAGGGCATTACAAGGCAGAACCTGTATTTAACCGCAGGGGTGTTGTTCATTGCAATCCTTTTTATCTGGTTTTTCTCCAAAACGATCAGCAGCCCCGTACGGATCCTGGCCGGTGCGGCCATGCAGATTGAAGGAGGCGTATTCGATATAGACCTGACGCCAAAAAGCCGGGACGAACTGGGACTTTTAACCCAAAGTTTCAGTAAAATGTCCAGTGCCTTAAACATTTTTGGGCGTTTTACCAACAAGGATATTGCCGTCCGGGCCATGCGGGGAGAGATAAAACCCGGAGGTCTTCCCAAGAATGCTACAATTTTCTTTTCCGATATTCGTGGTTTTACGGAAAAATCGGAAAATTTTACCAAAGCTTTTGGAGATGAAGCTTCTAACCGTATTGTATTATGGTTGAATGAGTATTTTACCCATATGGTGGACTGTGTGGAAAAAACCAATGGCGTGGTGGATAAATTTATCGGCGATGCGGTAATGGCCCATTGGGGTACTGCTTTTACTTCAGGGAGCCCCGCAGAAGATGCTTTTAATTGCATAAAGGCCTCCCTAATGATGAGGAAAGCTGTAATGGAGCTTAACGCTCAAAGGTTAAAGGATGATCCGGGAAACCCGGTGATTAACATAGGCTGTGGCATAAATACCGGTGTGGTTACAGTCGGGCAAATCGGATCGGAACAGCGGATGGAATATACTGTCATAGGCGACCCAGTAAACCTGGCCAGTCGAACCGAATCCCTGAATAAACCTCTGGGAACAGATATTCTGATTACAGAAAATACATGGGAACTTACAGGAGATAAATTTATTACCGAAGAAATGCCATCGGTTACCGTTAAGGGCAAGGAAAAACCCGTACGAATGTTCGCGGTTGTTAATATGCGGAATGTCGCCGGTCCAACAACACTTAAGGAATTAAGATCCCTTTTAGGCATTCCTGATCCCGATCTAAATAAGGTAGACATGGATGCAGATGAAAAAAAATACAAAATTCAGGGTAATTGATCCAATAATAATCCTGTTATGCCTGTCCGGAGCCGTTGCATCGGGTATGGCTTTCTGGCGGGAGTATAACCATACCCTGCTGAAAGTTAACGAAGATCCGGTGGGGATCATTATTTTTAAGAAAAATACGGCCCAGCGCAGATTTATCGATCGTGTTGTATGGGACAGGCTAAGGGATACATCCCCGGTATATAACGGTGATACGATCAGAACCATAGAACAATCCATAGCTACCATTGCATTTCGGGATGAAATAACCAGCCTGAATTTGGACGAAAATACTTTAATTCAAATATTCTGGACTGACAAGGAAGGGGCAAAAATAGATTTTACAGGCGGAAATCTGGAGGTACTATCCGGTTCCAAGGGTGTAATCATTTCCGGCGGTGTTTCCGAAATCAAGGTTGAAGGACAGGCCAACCTGAATAAAAGCGAAGAAGGATTCAGCCTTTCGGTTCTGGAAGGACAGGCAAACATTGACGGAAAAGAGATCGATGCAGGCAATATCCTGGCGGTTGATAACCGGGGGGAAATCAACACAAGCCCCATGATTGCCATGACTTCTTTTGGGGCTTCCGCCCGGATAATCGGCGTTCCGTCAGGAACAGCTCCGATTAACTTTTCCTGGAACGCTTTTCATTTTAATCCTGACACCCGTGTTATTGTAGAAGTAGCCAGAGACAAGGGATTTAGACGTATGGCAGTAACCCGGGAGGTAAGCGGAGCTTCATCGATCTCTGTTCCCCTGGAAAACGGCAATTACTGGTGGCGGGCATATCCGGTAAACAGCGGCAGCAAAGAACCGGCAAACAAGATCTTTCCTTCCGGCACTCTGGAAATAATCCCCGCTGTTCCTGTGGTTCTCCTCACCCCCGCAAGAACAGCCCAGCTTTCCTTCTCAGGCGAGTCTTCTGTTTCTTTTTCCTGGACTGCCGCTGAAGGAGCAGCCGCCTATCATTTGGAAATATCGTCCAGGGCAGACATGAGCGCCCCCATTGTAAACCGCCAGGTACAGGAGAATTCCATAACCAGAACCGGGCTGGAAAACGGCCGCTGGTATTGGCGTGTTACTCCGATTTTTTCTGAGTGGATTAGGGGATCCATTCCGCCATCTGCAATTGGTGATTTTACTGTAAGCCAGCATAATGTGCCGCCGTCTGAACCGGTATTAACCTTTCCTGCCCAAAACGGAACTTTATATCTTGATTCATCCAGCCGCCGTCTGCTGTGGACACATGATCCCGGCGTTTCTTCCTGGCTTGTAGAAATGGCAGAAAATCCCAGAATGACAAACCTCAGAGTAAAACAGACGGTAAACTCCAACTTTTATTCCCTGCCGCCGGAACAGTTGCAGGCGGGTAAAACCTGGTATTGGCGGATTAGCGCCACGGGTTCCGGCGGAACTACTGTTTCTGCTGCCAGGAATTTTACAGTTGCTTCAGGAAGCCCTCCCTCTGCCGCACCTGTGCTTGCCGCAGCCCCTCCTGCGCCCCCAGCAGTTGTTGTTCCGGTTCCGCCGCCGGTAGAAGCCCCGCCTCCGCCCCGGGTTTTGGCAGCGCCGGTTCTTACCCTTCCATCGCAGGACGGAATTATTTTTCTTGATGCTTCCGATCGCCGGTTAATGTGGGTAAACGATCCCAATGCAGCTTCTTGGCAGGTGGAAATGGCGGATAACCAGAGAATGGTCAATCCCGTGGTACGGCAAAATGTAAATTCCAACTCTTTTTCCCTGCCGCGGGAAGTGTTGCAGGAAGAAAAGACCTGGTACTGGCGTGTTACTGCTCTGGGCGGTGCGAGTCCTGTTGTTTCTGTGGTCAGGAATTTTGAGATAAGAGCTGCAATAAAGCCGCCGGATCCTCCTCCGGAGCCGCCTCCGGCAGCGGTTGATCCACTCCGGCATTTAACCCAGATTTCCGGCACCGGAACAGTTACTGGAATTCTCCCGCCGGACGGTTATTCCATTACAACCGGTCAATTGGCTAATACGCCGTCGATTAATTTTATTTGGCAGGGAAAATCACCCGAATACCGCTTTGCCCTGTACCGGGCAAATGGGGAAATGGTTTTTCCTCCCTCTTCAGTTACCTCTTCCGCTTTTACCTTAACGAACCCCGGCATTTTAACGGCAGGAGCTTACGTGTGGCAGATATTTGAAAAAGACGGGCAGGGAAACTGGGGATTACCCAGTACGGCAAACCGCTTAATCGTAACCCAAGGGTCGGCAAACATCAGGACGCTGACAACACAAAACCCTGGAGTACTGTATGGAAAGCCCTAAAATCCGGCTGTATTTTTTCCTGTTGTTTTTTATGATTGCATGTACTTCCTTTCTATATACCCAGGATAATGAAAGCGGATTTTTAATTAAAAAAACGGAAGAAGGCTTTAAGGTTTCCCAGATTATTTATTTTCCCGCTGTTCCCGAAGCCTTCCGGTACGAGGTGGAAATTGAACAAATAAAAGAAACAGGTTTTATTTTTATTGAAAAAATAGAAACAAAGATCAATAAAATTGAACTGTCTCTTAATGCGGGCAGCTACCGGTACCGGATCATAAGCTATAATGCAATGAACCTGCTGGATGGCCGGTCTGAATGGCAGAATTTTTTGGTACAGCCTGCCATAGAACCTGCAGCGGAAGGGTACCGGCCTTTCTACGCCCTGTACTACGAAATTGTGGATTCAACTGCTGTTATAACAGTTATTGGGAAGGGTTTTACAGCCGAATCAGAATTTGCCCTGGTTAGGCCTAATAAGCATTTTGACTGGACAGGTGTCAGCCTGGAAAACCGACAGGATGTGATCCTGCCCGATAGAATTGAGATCGACGGAAGCCAGGCAGTTCTCAGCTTTAACCGGAATGCTCTACAAGAGGGCGAATATGATATTTTTATCCGTAATCCCGGCGGACTGTGGACAGTTCTTGGGCAAGTTAAGGCAGGGTTAAGAAAAAATACGGATTTTACCTTTTCTTTTGGCTATGCACCCATGATAGCGGCATTTGACACAGAGAATGCCTGGAAAGAAGTAAACGGCTCAGAAATACAGCAACTGGATAAATTCAATCCCCGTGGATATTATTTCCGGCTGGGCTGGATCCCCGAGAAAATCTGGGCTGGTAATTTTGGTTTGGAAGCGCAGCTTTTTTTTCTGATTGACAAGGAAATACAAAAAGACTGGGCCGATGCCAATGACAATTCCTTCCGCTTCCTAGACACAATAAGCAGCTTGACGCTTAACCTGCTCTGGCAATTACCAAAAACAGAGCGCTGGCAGCACAATATGCGGCTTGGCATAGGGAGTGGATCTTCTTATCACAGCGAAAGAGATGATTCAGATAAAATAATTACTGCATGGCCGCTCTATTTTAATTTTGGGTACTCCACCCAGTATTTTTTCTGGAAAAATTTATATGCCGAAACGGGACTGGACATCCAATATGTCTTGTTGTTCGGCGACACTTTACTGCATATGAAAGGACAAAATCACCTGGTGTTCCGCCCCAGCCTGGGTTTGGGCTTGCAGATGGGCAGATGGGCGGAATATGCTGAAGTATCTGAAGGGTTAAAACGAGGAAACGACTATTCGGTCCCCGTAACAGATATTCCCAGGAACGAGCATCTCCTGTCTTTTGGCTGGTCTCCCATGATTCCTCTGTTCGGCATTGATTTGTATGGACGCGACAGAAAATATTTTTCTACCGGTTATGGAACTAACGTTGAGCAAAATGAACGGGCTGACCAATATTTATCCCCCGTTAACCCCCTGGGAGTAAATATACGGTATGCCTACCTTCCCTACCGCTGGGGCAGAAACAAACTGGGTTTTGAATTTGAACTTTCCCTGCAGGAACACAAAAACCGGCACACTTTTAATTCTGTTGATCGTGGTTTCGAATCAATTAGTGAATTGCTTGCGGGCATCCGGTATCAACGAGTGCTTGACAAGTTCCTGCAGATCAATGGCAGAGCCGCAATAGGTGCTGCAAATGCCTATGACTACATAACCGAGTATAATTATGATTATTACACCGGCAACTATACAAAAAGGCATACACTAATAAATTATGGTTTTGCTTTTGATATCGGCGCTTCGGCCCAGTACTTTTTCTGGAATAACGCCTATGTAGAAGCCGGACTTGACCTGGTATTTATCCTTACAAAGAAAACCCGCAGTGTCTTACGGCCAAACCTTGGCATAGGCTGGCAGTTTAACCGGAATAGCGAAACAGGCCTTAGACTGCCCGGTACGGGCCTTCAACAATTCAAATCATATGATTCCGAACCCACGCCGGAATCGTCCGTCGTATCCGGAGAAGCTTTGCCGGATCCGGCAGAGTACCGGCTGAGACGCGAATACCTTATCTCTTTGGCCTGGGCTCCCATGATTCCTGCGGCAGGTTTTGAGCATATTAAACTGGAGGGACGGGAAACAAGCATATTGGAACCAATTAACCCTCTGGGGGCAAGTTTGCGTTATGCCTGGCTTCCCTTCCAGGAAGGCCGGAACAAGATTGGTATGGAATATGAACTAAGTTTTCTATATTTGAATCACCGGAAAAAGTTCGATGATCCTGTTGTTAACATATTTGGAGAATTTTTGGCAGGGATCCGGTATCAGCGCATTTTTGACGATCAGTGGCAGCTAAACGGCAGGCTTGCATTAGGCCTGGCCAATCAGTTCAATCAAATGCCTGATTATATCCTTAATGCATTTAAATTCGGCACTTCTGTTCAGTATTTTTTCCGAAAAAACTCCTATGTGGAGACAGGATTGGATTTTACCTTAGTCAGACGTTTCGGAGATCCTCTCCTGACCATGCGGCCTAGCCTTGGCATAGGCCGACAGTTAAACCGGGATTAATTCATATCTTGATGTCTATTCCAGGTTGTAAATTTCTCCGTATCTAACAATTACCGGCTGGGCCCGGATTTTTTCTTTATGAATATATAAATTTTTTCCATTTGATACAAGCAAGAACAATCTTTTTTCCCTATAAGAGGTGATTTGGGGGAAAGGAGTTGTTTTGAAAAAAAAGAGTGTTTTTCTATTGCTGCCGTTATTGTTCACAGTTTCCTGCGCTGCCAAATCTCTGCCCGGCGATTTGAAAGGGTTTCAGGCCGGGGCCGAACAAGGAGCGGATTCACGCCTGGCGGATATGCGTTTTATGGAAACTGACACTTTATCCGCAGCACTGGATGAATTGGCCGAACTTGAGCGTTCCGGCGGCTTTGCTCCCGGCCTGGGCCTGGCCGAATCAAAACTGCGGGAAGAAGCCGGAGATTATGCCGGGGCAGTGTTGGCGGTATATAAAGAATTGTCCTGGGCCTATGCCCTGGGAGCGGGGGATCTTACCAGGGAAGGAATCAGGCAGGGGTTGGAAAAATTACTGGAACCGCAGAGCGTTTTTTCTCCGGAAATGCAGGCAGAAATTACAGCGGCGGTAAAGGCAATCCTCACTTTTTTTGAAGGCCGCTATGATGAAGCGGAAAAACAACTTGCCGCCCTTTACGGCAAAGATGAGGAAGCGGATAGTTTTTCGCGGTTTTTGCTTCTGTCCTGCGCATTGGAAACGGGGAATGCCGGAAGAAAGGAATACTCTGCCTATGGATCGATTCGTTCCCGTTACGCCGGTTTTCCCGAATACTGGTATCGTTTTGCCCGGTATGAAGAAAAGAATATTCCGGGGGATGGAAGTTTGACGGCCCACGCGGAACGGTGCATTAACCTGGCACCGGAAGGACCCTATGCGGCGGAGTGCCGGATCATCTTTGCAAAAACTCTGGGCTTAAAACAGGAGGATGCCCCGGTTCTGAAAACCAGGGCAGAAATAGAAGCAGCCGTTGCAGGGGCAGTGAATCAAAGAAAACCTGAACTGCTTTCGGAACTTCTGCCCCTGGCTTCTCTGCCGGATAATCCTTCTACTCTTTATGCATCCGGCGCCATGCGGGCCCTGGCCGGGGAAAGTCTTTTCCGCAGTTGGTTTTTAAAAGAAGCGGAAAAAGCCAGGGGCAGGCTGGCAGAACGGCTGCTCTACATTTCAAGGGGGTAATAATGAAAATTCAGGCATGCATTTTATTACTATCTTTCACAGT
>JAIRRF010000151.1 GCA_031256115.1 Treponema sp. | reverse complement strand
AAAAAATGTTGCCATTACTGTAGGCTATAGCATAATTAACCGTAACGCCACTGTTGATGTAGGGAGTCTTCTGCTTGGGTTTGGCGGCGGCGGCCATTCCAGGGTAGGAACCTGCCAGGCAGACTATGCCGATGCCGACAGGGTCATTAGGGAAATAATAAACGCGGTTAAGTAAAATCGCTTTTTTCCATGACTTTCATTTCCTCTGCTGTTCACGGATAGCTGTGATAATCACCAGGGTAATTAAAATAATTACTATTACCGCTGTAATTAACACGGTAATAATGTTTTGATTTATTTCTTTTACCGGTTCGATGGGAGTCTCGTAACTGCTTCCCCTTGTTCCAGCGGAAGAACCGAATATAACAAGAATTATTATTGTACAGGCAATAAAGACAATGGCTGTTATGATAAGGGCGATGATTGATGCCTTTTTGACTGCCGGGCTGGTTCTTTTGGAAAGGGCCAGAAAGGCAATCAAGCCAACAGGGATTATGGCTGCAAAACCGGCAAAGATCATATAAAGTGTCGAATATCCTTGTCTTCCTGAAAACCGCTCCATTTTCCGGCTGCATAAGAAGCAAAAGTGCAAAACATTACATCCAAAAAGGTACCAACAGACACAAGGTAAAATGTCATAGGTTTAAGAATCAGGTAACCTGCTTCAAAACCTCTGCCATAATTCATGCCCAGTACCACAAGGGCCGTGAATGCGCCGTTTCCCGGATGACCTGCCAGAAGAAATGAAATTAAAAATGCATGTATTCCTATGGTTACTACATCTGTCAGCGCTATTCCCAGCCGCGAATACGATTTAATAATTACAATAAACGAAACAGCGGCAATCATTGCGCTTCCCGCCCGGCTGAATATCGAAAAAAGGCTTACCGTTACTGCATTAGACCGGCGTCGGACACCAAGATTTTCTTTTACATGACGATAAATAACCGGCATGGTAAAATTCATATCCCCGGAAAAAAAACCTGCAAAGGCTGCGCTTAAGGAACCGTAAAGGCTTATCCAGGGGTTGGTCTTTGGCCTTAAAATAAATAAAAAAAGAGGGAAGATTCCAAAGGCCAGAAAAAGAGCGAGGAAACCCAAAAGCAGGACAAGATCCAGAAATACACCGCTTCGCAGTACAGCATTATAACGGACAGCCCAGTAGGCAGCCAGGGCGATTATAACCAAAACAAGAATTTCTGAAAAAAAGCTTGCCACATGATAGAAAATTCTTGAAAGAGAGTCTGTAATGGAAAGTACCGGTTTGGAGTAATTTCGGTCAAGGCCCAGGCCCATGGCAATGAAAAAGGCCAAAAACCAGGCGGGCAGCAGGTAAATACCGTCGTTTGTCAGGGCGGAAAAAATATTGGCCGGAAAGAGATTCAAAACCATATCCGGAATATTTAGCGATACGATTTCAAACTGTTCTTCGATTATTATGGGAATCCTGGCTGGAGAGAAAAAAAGAATTACAAGGATTCCGGAACTGATGATAAAAGCAGCACCTATAACCATAATCAAAAAGCTGCGTCCCAGAAGAGGCCAAAACTCCCGGTCCTGCCGTAGTTCGAAAATTGCTATAATCAGGGAAAAAAACAGCATTGGAACCGTAATATAACGGCCTATGTGTAAGGCCAGCTGTTCCAGCCAGGTTAAAACTGAAATAACTTTCTGGTTTTCATAGGGAAGCAAAAAGCCCAGCACAATACCCAGCGCAGAGCCGACGAGCAGTTTAATCCAGATTTTCATTATTTTATTCTAATTTGTTGCCGAGTTTATTACAAGAGGCCATAAAAATAGGGTAGAATTGTTTGGAAAAACGTAATATAATGGTGTTAAAGGAGCGGAATCAATGACAGGAAGTATCGGAATAAAACAGGCCAATGGGGAATTTTATTCTATCCTGGATCTAAACTCAGCGGTAAAAAGACGCCTGGTGCTTACCACAGTTCATGACGACCAGAAGAGTGTACAAATAGATTTGTACAGCAGTTTGTCAAAAGCCATGACAGATGCCATGTATATTGGCAGTATTGTAATTAATAAAATCTCCGCAAAAACCAAAGGAGAAGCTTCCATAGAAATGACCTTAAGTATCGGCCAGGACGGTTCACTTAACGCAGCTGCCGTTGATTTGGGAAACCCCTCAAACAGGCACAGTCTTACCGTTTCCCTGCAATCTTTTGAAGATGATGATATTGAATATCTGGATTTTGATTTGGAAAACAAGGAAAGTGAAAGAAAATTTCCTTTTAATATATTAGGAAATGTATTTAAAAAGAATAAGGGCTCCGATAATACGCGTTTTGATAATGACAATGGACGTAGATTTCCATGGTTAATAGTAATAATAACAGGACTTCTGCTTGTAGTCCTTTGTTTGGCTTTGTGGTTTTTCCTCCTTCGGGACCGTTTTTTTGAACCAGAGCAGACCACAGATTTATCGGTGACACATGAGCCGGTGAAAGCAGCCAAAATTGTTCAGCCATTAATTGTCGAAGGGTCTTCTAAAAACCAGTTTTTCCGGGAATTAACGGCTTGAAAAGAACTCGGTCAACAAGAATTTTTTTTAATATTCTCTTTTTAACCTTTGTAGCAGGTTCATGTGAAGCAAAAAGTACTCTGTCATTTTCCCGTAATGAAGTTACGGAAAAGTTAAAGCAAGGGGATATAGGCTTTATTCTTGGTACGGATCTGCCTATGCTGGATGATCTTGCCAAAGTCGATCCTTCAGTACCTTTTTATGCGGGCTTGCTTGTTGAACCTGCCGGGGACAAGCTGCGGGCAGCCCGGCTTTATGAAGCGGCTTTGGGCAGCCCTGTCTTTAAAGTAAAAAGTGAAGCTGCCCGGAAGTTGATTCCGCTTCTTGCAGAATTAAGGGATAAAGATCAGGCAGCCAGACTCCTGGCTTTTATTAACAAAGATAAAACTTCTTTAGTTGAATTTGTTACTTTGAAAGGAGCAGCTCTCTATGTACTGGGACGATATAAGGATGTTGTTTCTCATTTTAATTCTTTAAATCCTAAGGCTTCCGGAGTTTTATCAGAAAAAGGCGCAATTGAATTTGGCTCATGGGACAAATCCTTTTCTTTTTTGTCCGCCCAGATGCAGCAAAAGCCAGGATCTGTTGATCCACGGGAACTTCGTGCTTTTCTTTTTGATTCGCCGGTAACAATTTCATATCGCTGGGCCTATGAAGAACTGCTTGGCAATGCCCATTATGTAATACCAGGTGCGGAAAAATCTGCCGTTGCAGGAAGACTTGCGATTTCTGGAAATGCCTTTGCGGACGCTGTGCTCCATTTTACCAACGTGCGCCGGGATCAGCTCTCGTTTTTTTTCCGTTATCCCTCCTTGCTGGGAGATCTCGGCCGGGCATATATGAATTCCGGACGGGAAGCGGGGTTTAAACTTTTTACCGACTGGGAAACCGCCATAAGGACAGGAAGGAACAGCCCCATAGAAGGGACAATGCTTAACGCAGAAGAAATAAGAGCCGTCCGTTATGCCCTTCTTTATTATGCGGGAAGAATCAGACGGCTCCAGACAAAGCACGAAGAGTCCAGGGAGCTTTTTACCCGTGCTTTGGCCCTGGCGCCGGATGCAATCCAGGAAGATTCATGTATCTGGTATATCATTAATTCTGCCTATACCGAAAAGCCTGAAACTGTACCGGCACTGGTTAAACTTTATGCCGGCCGTTGGCAAAATGACGATGATTTTTACAATGTCCTGGACAGACTTGCCTGTTTTCTTGTGGGTCAAAAAAAATGGAATGATTTGGCAGATGTTTATTTTGCTATCCGGAACGGAAAGGACGGATCCACTATTGCCAAATACGCTTATCTGATGGGCAGGGCAGTATCATTGGGTTATGTGTCGGGCCGTAACATAAGCCCCCGGGATTATTTTACTGTGGCCTATGAGAAAGGAGAAACCTCGTTCTATTACCGCGCCCTGGCTGCTTCATATCTGGGCAGAACCGTTGTGCCGGAACAAACACAAAGCAGAAATACCAGGGTACCTCAATTTCCCAATGGAAACGAAGTTGAATTCTATGTCAAGTTTTTTGAGTATGGTACTTCATCCCATGCCATGCCATATTTACGGGAAAATGCAAGCCGTTATTCCGGCGGGGAAATGAGGGCAATTGCAGGAACTTTTGCCGCATCGGGCCGTTATCTTGAGTCCATACAGATCATAGGAATCAATATGCGCAGGGATAATTATGTTATGGACAAGGCGGATTTGGTATTATATTATCCAAAGCCTTTTACAGAACTGATTGAGAAACACGCCCGGGCAAACAACCTTCAGCCATATGTATTTTATGGGCTTATCCGGACGGAAA
>JAIRRF010000136.1 GCA_031256115.1 Treponema sp. | reverse complement strand
AATCCAGACCTATCCCCAGATTGTCCGCAAAGGCCATCGCAGCTTCCTGCGGAGAGGAACCGCTGTTCTTTAAAACGGCATTCTCTGGAAAAAGCGCTTCTGCGGTTTTCCGGTATTCCTTGGGAAAGGTTTTGCCCATACTGGATGGACTACACAGCATACTTAACCATGCTTATTTAGATAAATTGTGTCAAGGTATATACAAATTGCTTTTTTTACCGATTCAAAGGCTATTTGTTCCAGCTCCAATTCTTCGGTTTTTATGAACCGTACAGCGGAAATCTCGGAAGAATCGGGATGTAAATCCTTTTCAGTCAAGTCCGGAACATCCAGATGGAAAAAGAGATCGCAGGTATTGTAGGAAATATTCTTATAGAAGTATTTATTGGGAAAAGAAGCAAAAAGCTTAAAATCTCCGGTTTTATAATCTATGCCCAGCTCTTCAATGATTTCCCGGCGCATTCCATCCATTGCCCCCTCGCCGGGATCGACAAAGCCGCCGGGAAGATCGAGTTTTCCCTTGCCGGGCTCCCTGCCCCGGATGATAAATAAAAGACCCTCATTGGTGCGGATTATACATCCGGTAGCGGCGGCGGTGTTATGATAATAGGTAAAACCGCATTCCGGGCAGCAATTAACCCTGCATTGTTCAAAACGGATTTTTTCGGAAGCGCAGGCCGGGCAGTAACGGAACATGTACCTTGATTATAGTTCCCTGAAATAGTATAGTGAAGTAGTGATTACCGAATGTACCCTGACCGTCCGGACCTATGAATGTGATAGTTATGGTCATGTAAACAATGCAAATTACCTGAATTACCTTGAGTTTGCCCGTTATGAATTCTTAAAAGCAATAGGTTTTGATTATCCTGAGTCGGTAAAAAAGGGTTATGGGCTGTTTATTGCCCGTATAGAAATTGATTATAAAAAACCCGCTCTGGCCGATCAGGTGTTGACAATAAAATCCAAACCTATAAAAAAAGGAGCCGCAAGCGGCGTTATTGCCCAGGAAATACGGCATGGGGAGGATCTTATTGTCCAGGCAAAGGTTACCTGGGCTTTTGTAGACAGCAAGGGCCAACCGTCAAAAATCCCTCCGGAATGGAATCTGCCCGGCCTGAAGCCTGATTCTGAATGAAAGAATTTTCCGGGCCTACGCTGTGTTAAATTAACAGAAAAACACGCTCGATGTCTCGCGTGCTTTTTCTGAGCGGGCCTGGATCCTGATTCGAATTAGTTTTTATTTGTACCCAAGTCTTTTCGCTTCGTCAAAGTCGGCATTGGATGCGGCGGTGTTTCCTGCCATACGATGGGCTGTTCCCCGGTTATGCCAGGCCAGCGCATAATTGGGTTTTAACCGGATAGCTTCGGAAAAATCCCGAATGGCTCCTTCGTCATTTCCTTTGTAATACAATGCGGTACCCCGTTGATTATAGGCAGATGCATTGTGGGGTTCCAATTGTATTAGTCGGCTATAATCTTCGATGGCCCTGTCATATTGCCCCAGGATCCGGTAAGAATAACCCCGGTTGTAAAGGGCGTCCCCATAATCCCGCTTTATATATAATGCCTGGGTATAATCGCCAAGGGCTCTTATATGATCCCCCCGCTGGGAAAAAATAGAGCCGCGATAATTATAAACCGCCGGACTGTCCTTTTTTAAATTAATTGTCCTGTCAAAATCGTTCAATGCCCGGTTAAGATCCCCCCTGATCTGGTAAACTCTGCCCCTGGAAAAAAGGGCCTCCGGATAATTAGGCCTAAGGCCAAGAGCTTTATTGTATTCTGTCAAAGCGCGATCATAGCTTCGATCATTAAAATAACGTTCTCCCATTATGAAAGAAACTTCGTACTGTTCCATTCCCATCTGCAGCAGAATTGCAGGATCAACCGTTTTATAGTTAACCGGATTAAGTTCATTAATTGAAACTCCCCGGCCGCTTCTAATGGTACTCAATGAAGCAAGAGCTTCGCCTCCGCTCCGGCTTTGTCCTGCGGCAGCAATATTTTTTGTTTCACTGTTTGTCTGCCCGCCTGTCGGCTCGCTAGTTAGCACGCTGATTAGCCCGTTAGCTGGCGGGTCCGGTACCTGACCTTGGTTTTCCGGACTTTGCTGCAGATCCTGAACCGTATTGTTATCAATTTCTGTGTCAGTTTTATCGGGAAGACTCCGGGGTTCAGCGGTTTGTGTGCAGCCGGAAAAAAACAGGATAGAGATTATTACCGGAATTAGAAAGAAAGATAAACGCTTCATTTTACCAGCCTTGTACTCCGGTAATAATAATATACTATTCGACCTGCATGGGTAATAACTGATCCGAAAGATGGTAGTCCCTGGGTATTATATTTTCCCAGGGGGAAGGTTCCAGGCTGTCCCGGTCTATGCGTAAAAAGATCTGTTGATCGTAAGCCGGAGAGGGATGAAGAATATTTTGAACATTCAGATAAGGCAGGTTAATTCCGGGACCGTAAAGATCTCTGATAGGACGCATTCTGGTCATACTTTCAGGGTCACGGGTAAGTACATCCCATGCCCGTATGGATTCTGCAAGCAGATAAAGAGCCCGGGACCGGTAGCTTGTATTGCCGCTTATCCTGGTAAGGTTTTCCAGGGTTACCCCCAGATTATTGTTGGCTACCATAATTCTTTCTGTCAGATCCTGTCCGTCAGGCTTGTTTCCCGGAACCAAAACAGGGAAATTAACCCGTTCGGCATCCAGCAGATCCATTAGACGGTTGTAGTAACCCTGCGCGGCAAAATAATTCCCTCGTAAATATGTAGTATTTCCCAAAGCATAGAGGAGCCGTTTATTGTTAGGCATATCCGAAGTAAGGGCAAAAAATCGCTGAAGGGCATCTTCCCAATCTTCGTTTTGATAATGTGCGACACCCATCCGATACCGGATTTCCGGCGGCGACCAGCCGTTCTGTTCTGATTTTTCATAGAAAGCAAGGGCGGCATCCATGTTGCCCTCTTTAACAAAGAATTCCAGATCGCCTAAATTTGCATAAAGCCGACCCAATTCAGGCACGGGATTTTTAAATACCTGCCGGGAAAGGGCATTCTCGTAAAGTTGTACACCCGTTATGAGTTCTTCTTCGGCAGGGAAAAATTCTTTTGCATTTATCAAAATTTCCGCATGGCGGCGGATGGCGTCAATACGATAGGATACTCTCCTGGCCGATTCCTCGGGAGAAACGGCAAAAGTCCGAATGGCATCCCTTAAACTCTGCCGTTCTTCGGATACGGAACCATAACGGTGATAATACCTGGCCAGATGATAGTATGATTCAGGATACGATCCGTCAGTTCTGATTGCCCTAACCAGCACATCCCTGATTCCGTCTATTTTATCAGTAAATTCATCAGGCACACCCTCTGTATCCGCAAATTGCTTGTCTATAAGGTAACCCCCCAACTCAGCCAGGGCAGGAACTGTGATTTTCCGTTTTTTTGGATCACTCATAAAATGGGATTGCAGTTTCATGACTTCGTTCAATTTATCGGTCCGGATAAAGTACTTTAACATCCCTTCCAGATAGAAATCTTTCCGGCCATACTTTTCCAGCAGCCTTGCATAAGACGCTCTGGCATCTTCGTAACGATCCTTTTCAATTTCGCCCCAGGCCAGGCTGTTTTCGGCTAAAGCCAATAGTCCTTCCCGGTCATTAACCGCATAATCAAGAATATTGGTCCGGATAATGCGATCTGCTTTTTCAAAGTTTTTTATTATGTTGGTTTCCATGGCGGCATAATCTAAAGCGCCTTTCTTGTCCCGCGGATAAACCCGGAGAAGTTCATCGTATTTTTGCTCTGCATAGATATACTGCCGTTCATCCCGGAAAGCTTCCGCATAACGGTAAAACCATTTTTTTGCCCGTTTTAATTCAAATCCTTTCTTAAACTGATCATTCGCCTGAATATATTGTCCGGATTTAAGCAGGGTATAGCCCTCTTTGTAACGGTTTTCCGCCATTATGGGAATAACGGCAAAGCTCCAAACAAGGTAAACAAGAGATCCCGCAATCAGGGCAACCATTGCGGCAAGACGCAATACCGGCAGAATGCTGTGTTTAAAGATATAGCCGAAACTGGCCTGTTCCGCTTCCAGTTCTGCGCCGGTTTTTTTTGCATAACCTTTGGGGATTACAATAGGTTTGCCAAGGATCTTGCCGGCCAGGGAAGCAGTTTCCTTTGCCGGCGCTCCTCTGATCAGTAA
>JAIRRF010000074.1 GCA_031256115.1 Treponema sp. | reverse complement strand
GGGATCGCTAAAGGGAGCTTGAAACATCAGCATACCTAGTACGGTGCCTGCCGCAAGAGAAAGAAGCACCCCTCCGGTACTGATAATACCGCCTGCCAGAGAGTAACGGAGAAAAAGTTTAATATTGGTCTCAAGCCCTGAAACAAAAAGTAAAATTATGGAAGCCACGGTAGCAAAAGCGTATAATTCAACACTTACCACCAAAGAACCGGTTCCGGGGGAAAAGATGCCCTGGGGAAAACCCGGCAAGGCTATACCCCCAAGAGCATAAGGCCCTATGATGATTCCTGCCAGAAGTTCACCCAAAACCTGGGGGATCCCCGCTTTTTTTACCAGTTTGCCGAAAAACCGGACAGCAAAAATAACTATCCCCAGTTGGAGGATCAAAATTACCATCAAATCGGCAATTGATTCAGTTTCCATTTTTTACTGTTCTATTTGTTATATACTCCCTGGAACCTCCGGATGATTGGGCCCGAAACCCTTGATCAGCACCAAGGGTTCCACAGGACTTGCATTGGTGATCGTTATACCCTTTTTTGCGGCATCTTCTGAAACAAAGTATTCGTCGGCGCTCTGCTGGCCAAAACGGAGCATACCCGGAGCTTCACAGTGGTAAGGGCCGAATTTGCCGTGTCCCTGAATAAAGATAACGCTGTGTGCGGCGGGTTCTTTTAGGGTAACACTTTTACCGGGATTTACGGAAATTTCCTTTCCGCTAAAATAGCCTTCGTTGGCATAGGAAATCCATTTCTCCTCATAGTCCTCATTCTTAACAATGCTGACCGGAGGCCGTCCAAAGCGCTTTTTGTAATGGGGATCGGTATTTTTTTCCCAATCCAGCAGATTAAAGATATAGTCAATGTCGTCTTTTTTATCAGGCGGACATTCTCCGTTCAGAAATTCCCGGGGATAGGTAACGCCGGAAACAACATTTTCGTGTATCGAATTTACATCGCCGTTCCAGTTGAGTTCCCAGGTCATCACCGAACCGGGGGCGTGGATAACCCCGGCAGGGGAATACCAGCCCGACCCCAGTTCAATCCGCCAGGCCCTGGAAAGCTCGGTGATCCGGGTGTCGCCCTTATTGTAATCCCGCAGACGCTGTTTTACTTCTTCCGGCTTGGTATCGGGATCATAGCCAAAATAAGTGGCGTTCATCTCGCCGGTGTGGGTGGCAAATTGCCGTGGAAAATAGTAACACTCCGGCTTGCCAAGTTTGCCCACCCTGGCGGCGGCTTCCATATCAAGATGCAGATGATGAAAGAGGGGGGTTTTTAGATCGTAGAATTTGGAAAAAACGGGGAACCCCTTATATTTGTCCATCAGTTCTTTTCCGATTATCGCAGCGCCCAAAACTTCGATAGCTTCTTTCAGGCTGAATCTCTCGGCACTGTCGTAGTCTACTGCAACAAAACTTAAACCTTCTTCCGGGCCGGCCAATGGCCCATTCTGGGCAATGTTTGTGGAAGCCATCCACCGCTCCTTTATGGAGCCACGCTCAAGGCCATAGGCAAAGTAATCATCCGGATGGAGTCTTAGCCGCCGACCCTCCACACCAAAAGGCCGGGGAATAAAGTTCGGATTCAGACGAAAAACACCTTCTCCCTTATGCAGAACTTTTTCTATTAATTCTTTATTAGCCATTTGATATCTCCTTAGAATTTATTATTTTGAGTTTCTTTCTTATGAAAGAATTGTCAATCATGCCGGTAAATATGTCAAGGAAAAAAAGCCGCCGCAATAACTCGGTTTTTTCCTGCAAGATCCGGATAAAGCACCAGTTCTGCAAAGCCCCGGTTTATCATTAATGCGGCGATGGTTTCCATTTGCGAAGGATCAGCCTCCAACACAAGGTTCCCCCCTGTTTCCAGATATAAGGGAGCTTCTGTAATGATGCGCTGTATTAAAGACAAACCGTCGGCGCCGCCGTCCAGTGCTATCCGGGGCTCCTTCCTGACTTCCGCCGGAAGTCCGGCAATATCCTCTGATGGAACATAGGGAGCATTGGCGGTAATAAGGAAAAAACATGAATTGTTTGCAAAGTTGTTAAACAGATCGCCCGGTAAAAAAGTAATTTCGCAGCCCAGTCGTTTTGCATTTTTTCCGGCAATTTCCAGGGCTTCTTCCGATATGTCTGATGCCCAAACTTCCAAACCCGGCCATTCATGTTTAAGGGCGATGGCAATAGCCCCGCAGCCGGTACAGAGATCAAGTATAGGAGCCGTCTTGCCGTTTCCGGTACTTGGTTCCTGTGAAGGATGGACAGAAGACTGATAGAGATACCTGGAATGGATGATTGAATGGGCCGCTTCAACAAGAATTTCCGTGTCGGGCCGGGGAACCAGAACTGCAGGGCTGACGCAAAAATCCAAGCCCCAAAATTCTTTATGTCCCAGAATGTAGGCAGTACATTCTCCCCTGCGCCTTCTTTTAAGAAATTCAAAATACTGTTCGCTTTGCGCTTCGGTTATGGTATAATCATCACCATACATATAAAGCTGTTCACGGGTACAATCCAGGGCTTCCGCCAGAAGC
>JAIRRF010000061.1 GCA_031256115.1 Treponema sp. | reverse complement strand
CGGATCGGAAAAGGCGCCTTCGCAGGAAACAAATGCCATGAGCATCAGGAATGTCAATACCGATGCAATAAAGCCGATCTTGTTCTTCATATCTTCCTCCTTATCTTAGAACGAGAACCCGACACGCATACTGCCCTGCCAGCCCAGGGGCGCCACTTCGTAATTTGATTCCTTGGATATGATGTAATTCAGGGAGGGCTCCGCATAAATGCCCGGTTTCCATAAAATCCGGTAACCGGTGCTAAGGCTCATGGTGGGCCCCATAAAACCCCCTTCTTTCTTTGTAGCCGGTCTTCCGCCAATCTTCTCCATATTAAAACCAAGACTCGTACCGACAAAGAACTTGTCAAAAGGAGCTGAGGGATAATAGCGGCCTGTAACGGCGAAGCCCAGGTACAAATAGCTGTCTTTCAAACTTACCCTGCCGGGAATTATATCAATTGACCCGCCCAGGCCGAAGTTGGGGGCCACACGAAACTCATAACCGGTCGAAAAATAGGCATAGAAAGTGCTGTTGTATTCATCAGTCTCGGAAGCGATGAATCCCTTGACCAGCGGAAAAAGGTCCAACCCTACCGCTTGTTTTTTTTCCTTAACCGCAGGCGCCCTCGCAGGCGGCCTTGCCTGGGCAAAGAGTGCGCTTGCCATGCAGACCAAGAGCAAAATAACGATAAACTTCTTCATGTAAATACTCCTCCTGTAATACCCTGCCCCTTTTTTGCAGGTGTATTCAATAATAATTATTTACCCATAAGGGGTAAATATATTCTAAAGACCGGATATACCGGTCAAATAGCCAATTGAGAACTTCTAAAAACTTCAGTTTTTAGAAGTTTTCGTACCCCATGGAGAAAACCGCATTTTCGTAATTCCTTCCCAGCCGAAATTAGCGGTTTTCTCCGATGAATCTTAAAAAACCCAAACAGGGTTTTTTAAGATTCTCACCTCATCTTTGTCAGGGCTTCTTTCATTTCCTTTAGCCATTTCCCGTCTTTATATGCCAGGAATTTTTCCCGCCATTCATCAGTAAAGGAAATATCCTTAATATTCCATCTCTTCCTATATGATTCTTCTTCATCCTTGGTTATCTGGTAAATTTTTACTACGGTAGGCACTGCTATGGATACATGCTCTATCCGGACATAGTATATCCTGTTGGCCTGGAGGTTCATCTTTATATGGGCATAATTGGTTGACCTGGCCACAAAGGTATGGGCCCCGGGCCTTGCCAAATAGGGTATACATGCCCCGGTTGTTCCGCTTCTATAGGTTCCAATCGGGAACTCCCCATCCCATAACTGGGCCTTTGAACTCTTCCAGCCATGGAAATAGACCATCGCATTCCTGGCATCCGGCCCCGGCAGTTCCTTTAACTTCGTATAAGCCGCGGCATAAGCGCTTACAGCCGCAAGCCCCAAAATCGTCACGGCTAAAACCACCTTTAATGCCGTTTTAAATGTACCCTTCATAGAAAAACTCCTTATCATAGAAAAACTTCATATTTTAGCAAAAAACACCCGGGAACCGGTAGAAACCGGTTTTTACAGGTTCCCTTGCAGTTTCCCGCCTTTCAGGCTGCGAAACATGCATAAATAAAAGAAAAATATATCATATTTTTATGATGAAAAGTGAAAGGTTAAGAAATTTTAACCTTCAGAGGGCCCTTTTTCGGCTTTTTTGCCTTAAAATTGCCCTTTTCCGGCGGGCTTTCTGAAGGTTAAGAAATCTTAACCTTCAGAAAGGGCGGGCTAAGTGCCTGGGTTTTAAAAACCGTTATTCATAGCGTAACGAAGGGCCGCGTTAAGTCTGGCCTGGTAGCCTTTTCCTTCGCTTTTCAACCATGACAGAATATCCGTATCTATTTTTGTATGAATGTCTGTTTTAGGTATTTTGGTATATGCAGGCCGGGCTTTTTTCCAATCTTCCTTATTCCATTCAGGATTATCAGAAAAATCGTTGTTTTCAAAAGCCTTAATTTCCTCAAGACGTTTTTTAGAAAGGGGCGGTATTTTTTTAAGTTCCGAAAATGTGACGGATGTTTTCACGATAATCCTCCTTCTCTTTTTTAGTGGCTTTACGTGCAGAAATAAGCCTAATGTTATTTCCCATATCTTCAGTAAAAATGATAGCCAATAATAAATTGTTAAGTGCCCCGATACCTTCCCATCTTGTTTCCTCCATAGTGGACCGGAGCATACAGTCAAAATCCCACGAAAATACGAACCCTTCTTTTTCGGAGCTTTTAGATGTATATTCTGTTTCCGGTTCTTCTATAAGACATATCTCATTATATTCTTGCATTCTGGTTTCTGAAATAGCGCCTATCTCATAATTTGCCGCTGCATTTTCATGAATCATTCCCAAAATATCACTTTTGTATTTCATTCTTACCCTCCTAAAAAACTTCTATCAATGTTCTATTGCGTAACCGACTTCCAATCTGTTCATCATATCAAATTGAGTGTTTTTCTCCGTTCTTTGCGTCTTCGCGTCTTTGCGTGAACTCTTCTTCCTAATTATTCTGCGGAAGCAAAAGTTTTTCTCCAGGTTATTTCCTTAACTTGTTGACATTGCTTATTAACCCCTGAACAACTTGCAGAGTTCCGCCCGGTCAACTTTGCTACTATGGAAGAACGGACTCAAACTATGCGGGAAGCCGGAATATTAGGCCCGGAAGCAATTGAGCAGGAAGCCGTTTTGTAAATAGCGCAGGTAGTAAAATGGCTAAGCGTAGTAATCCTGGGATTTTCCCTTACCGGACGGCGATTTTCTCCCGCACCAGATCACTGATAAGCTCGGTTGGTGATTTCCTGGTAGCCAGGGCCATTGTTAAAAGGTAATCTTCTGACAGGCGGTCGAGTGTTACCATCCGGTTTCCCTGCCGGGTTGTAACACCGCCTTTGGCAGGATCAAAGGCGGGCAGGTGTTTGGTGAAGTATTTGTCAAGGGCCTCGGCCTCTTCTTCGGTCATGTCGGTCATCGATTACTCCTTTTGTCCAATAATGATAAAAGTGCATTTCTGCATGGCATGGCATGAAATACACTCACTTTACCGTCTCCGAGATCATTATACATTATTTCGAGCAGGTTTCCACTGGTGTTGAAGCCAATAAGTAAATACTTGTTATCGAATCCTGCCACCAAGTAGTCATACTTGGCCGTATTAAATGCCCAGAGTATGTCTGCTTTTGTTGCTTTATGCTTAAATGCTGATTGTTTATAGGTGATCTCAAGAGGCATATGCCAATTCTACTCTATGTGGTACAGAGCCCAAAGCGGTTATTTCTGGTTTAGCTCCGGACGCCGACCCGGCAACGTCTTTCGGCGCTCCCCGCAAATTTTCGGTGCCAGATATTTATAATATTCTATACTATTTTTTTCCTGTCAAGGGATTGCATACCATAATACAGTACACCGGAGCATACAGTCAAATTCCCCCGAAAATGTAAGCTCTTCCCTGTATTATTACCTGGCAGCTACAGGCTATAAATTAGGGCTGCATCAACTTCAATTCTTTTCCGAAATCAGAAATATGCAGGATTGTCAGATAAGACCTGGAATGAAAAGTTCGTGTGGTTAGTGTGGTTCGTGGTTAAAAAAACACCCGAAAATTCGCTCTCCGCGAGTTGACAATATGGCAAAATGTACATATAATTATACATATGACTTTTGAATGGGACGACGATAAAAATCAAG
>JAIRRF010000324.1 GCA_031256115.1 Treponema sp. | reverse complement strand
TTGGTCTGTTATCAGGCACGGCACTATGACTCCTCTTAATATAGATTATAGTATAAAAACACTCCCTGTGCACTCTGATAGGGGAATGACAGCAAAAATGCCTGACCATATTTAATATGGTCAGGCAAAAGGAGAGAAAAACATGAAGAAAGAAGTTGTTCCAAACTAACCTATTTGAAACAGCCTGTTATTTAGAATCTGACTACCAGATCGGTGTAGAACACGTTGTTAATGTAACTGTTTCCTTTATTGACATCCTTGTTTACTTTATCCGGCTGCCGTATATATGTAACAGTGCCGATTTCAAAAGACGTCCTGGAATCTATGTTTAACCTTACTGAAGGCCGGACATTGATTACTGATTCTTCTTTGTTATAGGTAGGGGCCACATCCATTCTGCGGTCATATTTCCCTGCATCACCACCGGTGCTCCGGTCGCCGGCCAAAAAGTACACCGCGTCAAGCCGGGGAACGATTTTGCCTTCGATTAAGGCATAACTAATCCAGGGATTAAACCGGAGGCCGAGATCCGGTTTATTTTTTTCACCGTTATTGCCTACTCTTGGCCCTTCTTTTGCTTTCCACATATACTGGGCGGCATTAAGTCCGAAACGCAGATCGCCCATCTTGTATGCAAAGGTTTCAAAAATGTTTATTTTTCCGTCTTCTTCAAATGTTTTGATCTTTTTATCATGATCTGCAAGACGAAAGAGATTATCCGCTTCCACTTCAAATATTGCGGTCAGGTTTTCAATCATAAAAAGCTGGACTTCCCCGACTGCTCTTGCCTGACTCCTGGAGGATACGCCGGCATCATTAGCGGAGCGGAACGAGGTATTAATCTTAAACATTTCGGGCATGGTATACGAAATACCGGCGGTATATTTTGTTTTATACCAGTCGTTGCTCATTCCGCCGACATTTTCAATCCTGTTGTTGTTGTTGCTTCCGTCCGCAGAACGGGAATATGCACCGGCGCCGACGGCAAGACCTTCTATGGGTGTCAGCTTAATAAAGAGCCCGGTCCCGGCTCCCGCTCCTGCATCGTCCCTTAAAATGGCCCCAGCGGTTACGAAACTTCCGTCGTCTACAATACCCGCCTTGATAAGAAGGAAATCAATGGGCTTAATCCATCCGTAGGCATAGGCCAGGCCAAGATTATAGGTGGCGTCTCCGTTACCGGCAACATTGGAAAGAGAAGCATTATGAGTGTGTGCATTGTTAAAAGCACTACCGGAAGGAACAATTAAACCACTAGTACTTGCAGAAGGATTGGAATAGTTTCCCTGTAACTGGATCCTTAGATCCGCACCTGCGGTTTTATCCTCGTTGGAATAGGAGCCGTTCAGGCGGAACCTGCCGCCAATCTGCTCGGAATCAACGCCGGTCATCCGCAGCTTGGCACTGTATTCGTCTTTAGGGTCAAGGTCTTCACTGGTGAACTCCACCCCAAGGCCGTAGTTCATATAACCGCTGAACTTCAAATCCTGGGAAAAACCAAGGACCGCCGTAAAGGCAGCGATTAATAGCACACTTAAAATCTTTTTCATCAAAAACTCCTTAAATAGATTTAACGAAAATATATTTTTCGAATGTTAAGGAGTCGTTAAAGTTAAATAAAAAAACTGCGAATTTTTTTTTAGGATTTGGTTAAAAAAAGCTGACCACCTGACCAAAAGACCATATAAATACTTGGTCAAATGATCAGGTGGTCAGACATTCACCTTCTTTTTCTGTCAGCGATATGTTTGGCTTTCCCAGATCTGACTGTTCTGAAAACCATCGATGGACTTAATCATCGCCAGCCAGTAATCTGCTTCATTTTGGGAATTATAGGGGCCTACCCGGACCCGGTAAAACATTTTACTGTTTACTATCTGGTTGGTGATAATGGCGGAAAGTCCCTTGTTGTCCAGGGTGCTCTTGGCTCCGTCAGCCCGTTCCCGGTGCTCAAAAGAACCCACCTGAACCCAATAATCCCTTGATGACGTTTTTGACGCCGTCGGCGGCGTCGCAGATGGCGCTGCAACAACAGCCGGTTTGGCTTCCGGCGCCGGTTTGGTCTCAGGCACTGCTTTAGCCGGCACAGGTTTAGCCGGAGCCGGTTTTGCCGCGGGGACTGCCGGGGCGCTGGGCTTAGGTACATTAATTACCGTGCTTGTTTCCGCACCGTAGTTATTGTTTTTATTATTTTCCTGGAGAGGAGCAGGGGGGGGATCCTGAAGTCCCTGGTATGCTTCATCTCCTGCCAGTTCCGGCAAATTTACAACGGCGGGCGGACTCGTCGAAGTAATCGCGGGAGCAGCGGCGGAACCGGCGCCGGGTCTAAAGACCAGTATTGCGGCGCTCATCACGATCACCAGAAATACTCCTACAGAAACCGCTATCATTAATAGTTTTTTCTTTTCCATGGCGCAAACCTTCCACTATGGCATCTATTCGTTTTTCCAAAGTTCTTTGGGAACCGGGAAAACCGGAGTTTTGTACGATATAAATATCGGCATAATGGGAAAAAAATTGAGTCCTGTCCGGAAAATCCTTTTGGCTGAAAACCCGGTTAAGCAATTCCTTTAAAGAAAGCTTGTCCCGTTTTACGGCCCGGTAAAGCCTGACCAATAGGGGGGCCCATACCAGGATAATCGTATTAAGCCGGTCAAAAACAGTGGATTTATGGAGCAGGGCGGCGTTGATAACGGAAACTTTTCTGCCGGCAAGCCATTCTTCGGTCAGGCGGTTTGCCGTCGGGTGGATTATAGCCTCCAGGGCGCTTAATTTATCCGGCCTGCCAAAGACCTGTTTTCCCAAAAGCCGCCGGTTAACAAAACCATCGGATCCAAGTACTTCCTTTCCAAAACAGTGGATTATCGCTTCCTGTTCAAGGAAAATTGCTTCGTGGCCGAGTTTGTCCACATCCAGCACCGGTAGGCCCCGCTTTTCCAGCATGAGCCCCACATGGTTCTTGCCCGCACAGTAATGGCCTGTTAACCCGATGATCATCCGTACGTGCTGGACCGTTCAAATACTATGTGCATTAAGCCACTCAAAGAAACCTTCGATTTCCTCCCGGTCATTTTCTATCCAACTATCGGCATCCGGGTCCATGGTTAGCCCTATATATCTGCAAAAGGTATCGAAATATTCTGATTTAACAATCCGGTAAAAGAAGGGTGAATAAGTATCCCACCACAGTTCGTCCCCCTGGCTGCGGTTAATTTTGCCGGAGTTTTTTTGTTCCTCCAGACTGGTAAAAACATAGTACAGCTTAGCCTTGATTTTTTCCCCTTCGCTTAAACGGAAGTTTGCCTCGTCCAGGGTAAAGGCCACAGAAATTATCATATCCGCCGGAGTAAAAAAACCGTTAAGCCGGATCCCTATTGTCTCATCCTGCCCGGAGAGGAGCTGTAATAGCGCACCGTACATCTGGGCCGCCCGTTCCGTATTTGGTTCCATTAAAAGGAAGTAGCAAAGGCTGAAAAAAGCCTGGGTTTTCCGGCCTTCCTCGATACAGATCCTGCCCAAAAGATAGTTACTCCTTGCATGGTTTAGATTGATAACAAGGCCTTTGGAAAGAGCTTCATAAGCTTCCTCCCGCCGGTCAATGCGGTAATAACTTACAGCCAAATTATAAAAAACCAAAGTATTAACAACGCCGTATTCATTAATTACCTGTTGATACACGGCAATGGCCTCTTCGGTTTTGCCCAGATTGTCCAAAGCGGAACCTTTTAGATCCATCAAAGTGGGGATTATTTCGGCATAATTTATTGCTTTGGCGCTGACAATTCCTTTTTCAGCCATTTCCAGGGCAGTATCCGGATCACCCATGGAAATACTGGAAAAGCCCCATTCAAAATAAATTACCGGATGCTCCGGAGAAAAGTCCATGGCTTTTTTATAATAGTCAATGGCTGTGCCGTATTCCCTCCGGTCGTGGAAGTCAATTCCTGTTAAAACAAGCTCTTCTGCTTCGGGGCTAAGGAACTTGCCGTAGATATTTTTTACTTCCGTTTCTGCTATTTCCGTCTCTGTTATTTTCGCTTCTGTTATACCGGATTCTGTTTCAAGAACCACAGGCTTACCGGCACAGCCGGAAAAAATCAGCATGAATGCAAATAAAAATAGTAATATCGGCATATAATTCACTATAAAACCGCCGTATTGCCATGTCAATCCAATTAAATTCCTCTTGTTACTAAAATACCTTCCGGTTATGATGGTGTGGAACCTAATAGGTTCCGGGAGTACAACAGTGAATGTGATTGTCCTTGTAAAACAGGTGCCTGACACCAAGAATATTACCGGCGAAGCCATGACACCGGAAGGTACGGTAAACCGCGCAGCCCTTCCGGCAGTTTTTAATCCCGACGATCTCTTTGCCCTGGAAGCCGCATTACAGATCAAGGATGCCAATCCGGAAACAACCGTAAATGTTATTACCATGGGACCTCCGGCGGCGGCCGCGGTACTTAAGGAGTGCCTTTACCGGGGAGCAGATTTTACCGCCCTTGTGTCGGACCGGGGTTTTGCCGGTGCCGATACCCTGGCCACATCATACGCCCTTAAATGTGCCATTAACAAAATCGGGGCCTTTGATCTGGTCCTCTGCGGCCGGCAGGCGATTGACGGGGATACTGCCCAGGTAGGCCCCCAGACGGCGGAAAAACTTGGGATAAACCAGATCACCTGTGTCTCAAAAATAGAAACCCTTGATCCGGCAAAAAAGGAAATTACTGCCCTCCGTTCCATTGAAGGAGGCTGGGAAAAAGTAAAAGCAAAACTGCCTGTGTTAATTACCTTCACCGAAGAAGGGGAAAAACCCAGGCCTGCTTCGGCAATAAAAACACTTAGCTTTAAAAGGGTAATTCCCGTGCCGCCATCCGAAGACTTCGGCGCCCGGCCAATGGCCCGGTCAATGACCCGGCCAATGGCCCTGTGGGATATTCCGTCAATTAATGCCGATCCGCAGCAATGCGGCCTTTCCGGTTCCCCCACCAAGGTAAAGCACATTAATTCCGTAGTGCTTACCACCGCGGACATTAAATATATAGACCCCGGCGATGCAGGTATTACCGGGCTGATTCACAATCTGATAGCGGATCATACTTTTGGATAATTAAGGAAGACATTTGAATGAAAGAAAACAGTGTAATGGTATATATACAACAAAACGGAGGAAAGGCGGCGGAGCTAAGTCTGGAACTGGTCTCGAAAGCACGGGAGCTTGCGGACCGGCTGGGAGTAGAAGTCAGCGCCGTCCTCTTTGGAGACAATGTTGAAGGAGAAGCGGCGCGTCTTGCAAGTCTGGGCGCCGAC
>JAIRRF010000243.1 GCA_031256115.1 Treponema sp. | reverse complement strand
TCAAGAACCGCCCGCACGGTAAAGCAACTTCCCTCGCCGGGAACACTTTCTACGGAAATGCCGCCGCCCATAAGCTCGGCAAAGCTCTTGCTGATGGCAAGGCCCAGCCCGGTACCGCCGAATCGCTTTGCCGTACTTGAGTCAGCCTGTACAAAAGCACTGAACAAACGTGTCAACTGATCGGCTGTGATACCGATACCGGTATCCCGGACCGAAGCCTCAAGTTCCTCTTTTCCGTTACGGCTTCCCAGGTGTTTGAGCGTAAACCATATTTCACCGCCTTCCGGGGTAAATTTGACCGCATTGGAAAGCAGATTGAGCAAAATCTGGGAAAAACGCATTTCATCGCCGACAAGTACTTCCGGTAAGTCCGGCGCCAAATCTATTATAAAACGCTGCTTTTTCTCGGTTATTCGTCCACTGATAATGGTTTCTACATTATGTGCCATTTCTTTCAGGACAAATGATTCATGCGCCAATTCAAACTTCTTTGCTTCGATCTTGCTCATATCAAGAATGTCATTTATCAGCGCCAAAAGCTGCCGGGAGGCTGCACCGATCTTGTCCAGGCAGTCATGGATGCGCAACAGGTCGCCGGAGGAACGGGCAATGATAGTCATGCCGGTAACGGCGTTGATCGGCGTCCGTATCTCATGGCTCATGTTTGCCAGGAATTCGCTCTTGATACGCGAAGCGGCCACAGCGGCCTCGGAGACGGCTTCCAATTCTTTGGTCCGTTCAGCCACCAGACTCTCAAGACGTTTGCCTTCGAGCCGGTTCCGCTGGAACATGATGACCACCAAAGCCAGCACACAGAACAGCAATGCCGATGCGCCTATCAGCCAGGGCCGTTGGGCCTGGGCCATTTTTCGCCGGTAGTCAAAAACCCGGCGATCCCAATGGCTGAATATTTCCCCGGTGTTTATCTGTTTCAACGCCTTGGAAACAATGGAACATAAAACCGCCTCATTGATGTTAAAACCGAAATACGAATCAGAGGGATGTTTGAATATGATATTTGCCTTGTAGCCGGGCCGTTCAAGGTAATTTACGATTGAAAGCAGCTGGTTGTAGGTTGCCATAACCAGATCAACTTCGCCCCGGGCCAACCCGTCAAAAGCGTTGATATTACCGACATACTCTTTTACATTCGTATGGTGAGGAAACCATTGGAGAAACACGTCGGCGTAGGCTGAATCTTTAATAAGACCCACCCGGGAAAAAAGTACCTCGTTAATATTAATATTCTGATATTCCACAGCCGAAAGCAGGGCGTAGGAATCCTGGTGGTAAGGAGTATCCGCCCAGAGATAACGCCCCGCCCGTTCCGGAACCCAGAGCAGCTCCATAACCATTGAAACCTGGCCGTCTTCCACCATTTGCAGCAGATCGGGCCATTCAGTATCCGAGTCATGGGGGATTACAAAAGAAAGGCCGGTGTATTCTTCGATTTCGCGCAGTACATCAACGGCGATACCCTGCCAGGCTTTTTCGTAAGTATTGTAAAAGGTTACGGGGTAATTATCATATTCTATGGCGATTTTTATGGCGTTTTCCGGAGTGCTGTGCAGGCGGATATATTCATTTTCTTCCTTTGTTAACTGTAAAGTCATCCGCTGTCTAAGGTAGTCCTTGTAACCCTGATTGTATAACCTGGTTAGGTGATACAGTGCGCCCGTGTTCAGAGCCTTCTGCACAACGGAAATAAACGGCTCAAGTTCACCATTCAGCGTGGTCAGGGACACCGGACCGTATATCAGGGGAAAAAAGTCTTCGGTCCTTACATCTCCGTATGTGTCAAAGGCAGCTTCGGCCGGGCCGTCCCCGAAAAACCCGTCGGCTTTCCCGCTTTTTAGTGCCTGGTATACTTCGTCATAATCACCGACAAACAGCGAATTAAAATCCCCGGACAAATACGGAGCAACTAAATCGTGGGTTATGGATCCGTGCAGAAATGCGTAGGTCAAGGGGCGTATTTTCCCCAGCATCGACAGGGGTTCGTTGTCAGCAAGTCTCATGATCTTTATAGGGCGCTCGGCTATTGCTTCGGTCATAAAAAATGTTTTACGCCGTTCGTCCGTAGCGGTAAGTTCACCGGTAAAATCTACTTTTTTGGATGCCAGGCCATCGACAAGTTCGCTCCATTCGGCAATTTCTGGTGTGAACGGGATTCCGAACAGACCGGAAAGCCAGTCACAGAACAGCGCAGCATAGCCGCTGATACTTCCTTCGGCGTTCCAGAAAGCCTCGGTGGAAAAGGTCATCCCATAAATAAAACTGTTCCGTTGCGATTTTATTTTTTCTATGGTGTCAATTTCTTCCGCCGTTACCCCAGGTATATCGCGGTAAGAAGTATATTCCGGGTGTTCTGCGCCCTGCCTCTCCGGCTGCTTACCGCAAGATACGGCCAGGACTAAAAACAGGGCGAAACTGGTATATATGAAAATGTATTTCAATTGGCTAAATACCCAACTCAAAGAATTCACTATTTTTACCTATGCCTAATAAATTCTCTGTCCGCTAAGGCGCTTAAATCAATATTACCTCTCCCGGTAATTCCAGTCAAGGCCGGATTCTTCGCCGGATTCTTCGCCACTCTCATTCCACAAACATCCTAAGTGTTCCCTGCCCCATATCCAGGAGCCTGACGGGTTTGTAGAATCTTGCGGCAAATAACCATAAAATTCTACAATTTATGAGCTCCTTTGGGTATTTGCAAAGTAAAAAATGCTCAAAAACTACGGTTTTTCGCATTTTTCAGTCAAATTGGGCTAAGCCCGACAAATTCCTGGCGTCCCCAACAACCCAGATACGCTATAGGATTACGGTATCAGGCACCTTCGCAAAGTGGCAAAGGCACACTGTTATAATATAGTTCATCCGGGCAAATGTCTTGCCCGTGAAGCCATTCAATGCTTAATCCGGCAGGTTTTACTGTATTGAACAAGGTCATATTTCTTAGCTCGGTAAATGGTTTAAAATCAAGATATGGTTTAACGTCAAATAAACGTTGTTCGTTGTTGCTGAAAGTAACCAGCAAACAATAATCCGAACAAGGCTTTACATTTATAGCCTTTGGCCGTAACAAACAATCACCTCAAGCCTTCAATTTTTATAACTTCGCCACTCTCATTCCAGGCAATCCAGGCAGCATTTAATTCATCTTCATGGAGCATCGTCCAGGCTTCTACTAACTTTCTTTGTTTAACTGGTAATTCACCTTCGATTAGGTTTGCTTTAAAGTCATATACACTTTCAAATTCAGCGTATTTGGCATGAAAATGCGGCATGTGGTGCTTACTATCCAATTCTTTGTAAATATATATTAATATTCCGTAAAATTGAGATATAAGCGGCATCAATGCTCCTATATATAATTATACCACAAACATCCTAAGTGTTTCCTGCCCCATATCTTGCGTATCTCTATTATTTATACGCTATACCCACAAAACTATGTAAAAACCAATTCCAAAACCTCTCGCAGAGCTCGCGGAGACGCAAAGGAATGATTAGTAGATAGTAACTTAGTATTTAGTTGGCAGTTATTTGGGTGTATGATTTTATATACATAGGGAAGTCCATGCATTACTTATTTTTCCTGGAGTTTCCCTTAAATCACCGTCACCAGCGAAGAATACTCCGCCAATATGGAATCTCCGGTGATAAAACGCAGAGGATATGTAATAGCCTGGGCCAGCAGCATGTGGTCAAAAGGATCTTTATGGATATGGGGAAGTTCATAATATTTAGTGATGCAATCTGAGGACAAAGGAAGTTCAAAAAAATTGTATTCTTGAACCATGGATTTTAATAAAAAAATACTTGTATTTAATTTACCGGCTCGTACTTTTATTGCTATTTCCCACCAGGAAACTGAGCTAATAAATACCTGGGTATCAGGCAGCGAGAAAAGTTTCCTTGCAGGATCTATGCGGAATGACCCATCAAAAAACCAAATAAGTACATTGGTATCCAGCAGCCATTTATTCATTTTTCCCAAATTCCTCGAAACCCCTTATGCTGTAAAAGGATTCAATTATATCTTCCGGCAGCGGATCATCCCAACCCTCGGGAAGTTCCATTTTTCCCCTAAGGCAGCCAAAGGCTTCGCTAATTGGCTTCTTTTTTGGGAAAGAATCAGGTGAAGCAATTATTGCTTCCGGTTTACCATAGGCTCCAATGTAGATGGTCTCCCCCGCTGCGGCCCGCTTGACCAGTTTGGACAAGTTGGATTTTGCCTCGTGAATTGGTATTGTTTTGATCTCATTCATAGTATTAGCTTAGTCCGGATCGGGCTAAGTTGTCAATATGAGCTAAACCCTAATCCAGGATTTCCAAAACCGTATGCTTTCCGCTTCTGGCTGTTGCCGCCTGGAGTACGGTACGCATTGCTTTTGCAATGCGCCCATGCTTGCCGATTACTTTTCCAATGTCATCGGCAGCTACCCTAAGTTCCAGAATAGTTGATTTTTCACCCTCGACAAGGTTCACTGCTACTTCGCCGGGATTGTCCACCAGGGATTTTGCGATATATTCTATTAAATCTTTTTCCATTGATTTTTATTTCTCACTTTAAGGAAAAATCCTTTCTATTCAAAATAGTCCGAACCGTGTCGGTAACCGTAGCACCGTTTTGAATCCAGGTTTTGACCTTTTCCGCATTAAATACTATTTGCTTTTCTTCCGCCTCTATGGGATGGTAATAACCCAGTTCTTCAATGGTTTTTCCGTCCCTGGGAGCGCGGCTATCCATCACAACAATACGATAATAGGGCCGCTTTTTGGTCCCGAATTTTTTAAGCCTAATCCTTGCGCCCATGCAATAATCCTCCTAAAGGAACTAAACATTAGCAAAAGAAACGGTTTTAGTCAATGTATGTGTTACCACTTAATATCTATCAGAGCAGGGTTATCCTGTGAATATACGGGCCGGTGAATGGCGTATGGATTAGATCGCAGGGCTTTCATTTCCTGGCGTAGTTCTGCCATTCGCTTAGTTAAAAGTTCCCGGTTTCTGGCTGAACGTGTTGCCGCTTCACCCCGGAGTTCTTCCAGAGCCGTCCGCAGGCTGGGTACTTCATCCCCCCTAATTTCTCCGGCAAGTAGTGCGCTCTCCGCGGAATGGAAGGAAAAGCTTGCCTGATACATTGCTTCCAGAGGATCGATTACTTTTTGAATGGCAAAAATGTCACCGACGATTTGTTCTTCCAACTCCACATGGACAGTTAAATCATCGACACTGCCCTGCTCTATTACATTTTTTTGTTTATCCAGAACATCCAGGTACTGCCGGAAACGATCCCGCTGTTGGGATAGAAGTTCCCGAAAGCGCTTAAGGATAGCCACTCTCTGAGCAATTTCTACGGAGTTTAATTCGGTTTTTCCCGCTTTTTCCTGAGCCATTACCGGCATGACAGACGCCATTATCCGGCCAGGTTGACGCCTTCTAAAGGCCGACCTTCAGCATTGGTACTGGCGGCTATTCCGGCCCAGGCGCTGCGAAGATCGTTTAATTGAATCTTAACCGTATTTATCCGGGTCATGTCCATGGCTATATGGGCCTCCAGCAGCTCTTTGTTGAACCAGGTATAAAGGGCAAACAAGTTATGTGCGATTTCACCGCCCTGATCAAAATCCAGGGAAACCATTAGCTCCGTTATAATATCCCGGGTCTTAATAACGGCTTTTCCGATGGTTTCGATCCTGGAAGGATCCTGTTTTTCGCCCTTGTTTAGTTTCAGAAGCTCCAATCCCTTGTCCAATTGCTTTACTGCTTCATCATAAAGCATGACGATAAGCTGCCCCTGACTGGCGGTCCTTACACGGGTCTCTTTATATGCTGATAATGCGTTGGTATATGCCATTATGTCCCTCCCCAAAAAAGATCTGTACGGTTCCAATATCGGCAGGGGATATTAAAACTTAAGCGTTTTTTCAATTAAATTCCAGAGGGATTCCAGTCCTTTCCGGTTTTTGGCTGATACTGTTATCCCTGCATCATCTACTTCTAAATCCGCCAACTCCTCCGGGGATAGCATATCCGCTTTATTAAAAACGGTGATAAGCGGAATTTCCCCCGCTCCCAGGTTTTTTAAAAGTTCCAGAACTACGGTTTTATTCTCCTGCCAACCGGGATCTGCGGCATCCACAACATGAATTAACAGATCTGCCTGAGCAGCTTCTTCCAAAGTAGCCTGAAAGGCATCTACCAGGTTATGGGGAAGACGGCGGATAAAACCGACGGTATCCACCAAAATAATATTTTTCCGCTGCCCCGATGAATCAAGCCGGTTTACCCTCCTGGCTGTAGGGTCCAGGGTGGCAAAAAGTTTATCTTCTACCAGAACATCTGATCCGGTTAAGACCCTGTGGAGAGAGGATTTTCCCGCATTCGTATAACCAACCAGGGCGCAGACCGGTATCTTCTGCTTTTCTCTTTGCTTATGCTGAAGTTTCCTGCTGCGGCGTACTGCTTCAATTTCTTCCCTTAAAATACTTATTCTCTGCCGGATCTTCCGCCTATCCGTTTCCAGCCGGGTCTCCCCCGCTCCCCGGGTACCGTAGTATCCTCCCCGCTGGCGGGATAAATCGACATATTTATGTGACAGACGGGGCAAGGCATAGAGTAGTTCTGCCAATTCTGCCTGGAGTTCCGCTTCTTTTGTCCTGGCCCGGCTGGCAAAAATCCTGATGATTAATTCCTGCCGGTCCAAAACGGATAGGCCGCATAATTTTTCCCAGTTTCGCTGCTGGGAAGGACTGATTTCCTGGTCAAAAATAATACACTCCGCTCCGGCGGCAAGAGCTTTATCAGATAATTCTTTAGCTTTCCCGCTTCCCATACCGTAACGAGGATTCTTTTCCCGGACGGTAAATGCCGCTGTTCCAGTTATCTCCAGACCCAGAGTATCCGCCAGACCTGCCATTTCGGCGTTTTCGACACCGGATCTCGCCAACGAAGATTCAATAATCCCTGCTATAAATACTTTTGGCGGTCCTGGTTTTGTTTCATACATGGTCTTCACTATCTAAGCATGGCATAAACTCATATTAATTTCAGCGGATGGGAATCCGGGTGTTCCTAATCACCCCAGGAGGCGCACCGTAAAAAACCGGCAGGGCCCATGCAAGGTAAGACCACTGCCTCTGGCAGGGATCTTACCTTGCACACCCGCCTACGCTTTTTCCCTGTGTGCGCCTCCTATTAACCCAGGAACATCCGGATGCCCCTTCGAGGCAAATATACTCAGAATATGCTTAAAAAGCATACACCGCTGACTTTTCCAAATACATTTCCTATTCATCCAAGAACACCCGGATTTCCCACTACCGGCATTAATATGACATAAAAATACCCGGATTAATGCTAATGAAGGGGATCAGGGTGTTTCTTCGTCAGACTTTATTTAGGCACCACGCTAGACAATGTAACTTTCTATGGTATAGGCTGTTTATTAACTAGAAAAGTATGACACAAAACCGAAATTATGCCATTTTGAACCCAATTTCCCTTAGGCAATCAGGCAATCCCCATTATACTGTAACTACGATAAGATCCTTGTCAACTATCTATTAGCTAAGTATTTCTACCAATTCAATTTATTCTTTTCTCGGAAAAACACCCAAGTATTTCCGCAAAGTGGAATTACGGGGTTTTTTAAATAAAACACAGGAGGAGTTTTTATGAAGAAGATGTTTTTAACCGTTGCCGTGCTAGTGGCAACAACGGCAATGCTGTTCGCACAGGCCAACTCCGAAAGCGATTTTGAGGTTTCCCGCAGCAGAGACGGCAAATCGATTATCATTGAAGGGTATAAAGGAAGCGCGGCAGTGGTAAACATACCGCCGAGGATTCAAAACCTGCCTGTCACCGCAATTGATGACGGCGCGTTTCAAGGCAAAAGAAACATTACGAGCGTT
>JAIRRF010000139.1 GCA_031256115.1 Treponema sp. | reverse complement strand
CATCCATAGTTCCGCCCAGGGTTCTTTTAGGAGATTTATCTGCCCGGTAAGAGCAGGTATTGCTTCCGGAGAGCCCCAGGCGTATTTTTTTACGGTATTTTCAAGCTTGTATATTTCAGCCATTTATTCTCTGGGAAATATTTCATCAATTTGGGCAATCATATTTAAGGTACGCTGTTCAGCCTCAAGGTTTTCCCGGTTTTCCTGGTTTTTCATTTTTTCTATTTCATCACAAAGCAAAAAGCCCGTAAGGATGGCTAACTTCAGTGGTTCATCCACTCCGGTAGATTTTCTGGTATTTTCAAGGATTATCCTGTAGCGGTTTAGAAGGTTTTCCAAATAAGCGCTGTCTTCATCGGCGGCAACGGAAAAAGAGGTTCCTAATACATCAAAATGAAGGGTACTTTTTTCCATTCGTGAGCCTCATACTAAAAGATATCCAACTCCGTCCCTTCGGGATCTTCAGAATCTTCGGGTTCTTCGGAATCTTCCTCCACAGTGAGCGTTTCAGGTTCTTCGTCCACAGAATAGGCCGACGGCAGAACCGGAGGGGAAAGCTCGGCAGATGCCACAGTAGCAACCGTAGCGGGTGCCGCGGCAGAAGCGGGCTCCTGATTTTCCGTGTGGCTTTGGGGTAATTTTTGGCTCTCTTTTACCTTGGAAAGACTCCGTTCAATGGCATCTTCAAATTGATCAAGGATCCCCAGGGCCGAGACAATTCCTTCGTCAACTTTGGCCTTTTCTTCCTGCAATTTTGACGATAATTCCTCAAGCTCTTTGTTACGTTTTTTTAACCGGCCGTTTTCTTCCGTTACCTGGGTTACAAAATTAATTACCCGGGCTATTTTGGATTCCAGCAGTTTTATTTGCTCAAGGCTTACCATTTTATGCTCCTAAAGCGGTTTTTACTTTGACTGTTATGGCTTTAAAGGCTTCCGGATCTTCAGACGCCAGCCAGGCCAGTGCTTTCCGGTTTATGGTAATTCCCGCTTTTACAAGCCCCCGGATAAAACGGGAATAATTCAAGCCCTCGGCGCGGCAGGCTGCGTTTATCCGGATGATCCAAATCCGCCGGAAATCCCCTTTCCGGTCTTTCCTGTCCCGGTATGCGTAAGAAAGCGCCTTGGTTACCGCATCTTTTGCGGTCTTATAATTGGAATGCCGCCGGCCCCAATAGCCTTTAGCCAGTTTAAGAATCTTTTTTCTGCGGTTTTTCCGTTTGGAACCGTCTATTGCACGGGACATACTATACTCCTTTAACCGTAGGGTAACAGTTTTTTCCGGATTACCGGCACGTTATCTTCGGAAAGAATCCCCGCATGGCGCAGATTCCGTTTCCGCTTGGAAGATTTTTTGGTTAAGATATGCCGGAGGTTCTGCTTTTTATACTTCACCTTTCCTGTTCCGGTAAACGAAAAACGTTTGGCGGCGCTTTTTTTTGTTTTCATCTTTATCTTTGGCATTACTTTATCCTTTCTTTTCCTGAATCTGTTTGCTTTGCTTTCCGGCCTTGCCTTTGGAATTAAGTACCATCGACATAAACCTTCCTTCCATGGCCGGAGGTTTATCCATTATATAGTCCCCGTCCAGCCGGGCCAATACGTTTTTTAAAACCTCCAGACCCAGTTCGGTATGGGCCAGTTCCCGTCCCCGGAACCGGACAGTTACCTTAACCTTATTACCCTCCGCAAGAAAATCCCGAACATGCCTGGATTTAAAGTCCAGATCATGATCGTCAATTTTCGGCTGCATCCGGATTTCTTTTAGCTTAAACAATTTCTGCTTTTTTTTCGAATCCCGAATCTTTTTTTCGTTTTCGAATTTGTACTTGCCATAATCAAGAATTTTAACCACCGGCGGATTTGCCTGTGGAGCTACTTCCACCAAGTCCAGCCCCTGGTTTCGCGCAATTTCCAGCGCTTCCTGGGTAGGCATTATTGCCTGTTCACCGTCCTCCCGGATGAGTCTAACCTCCCACACCCGGATTTGCTTATTGATCCGTAAATCCTTATCCGCCAACTGACCTCCTTCCCGTTTTATAGGTACACATAATGACTGATAATAGCATAGCAAATAAATCCGTAAATTGTAAAGTAGTCTCCGGAAGGCTATGGAATCAAAGAGCAAAACTTGCTACTATGTTTTTACATGACAGTTTTTTGTTTTTTATGGATACCCCTGTTTTACCTGTTCTGGCGTTCTTTATATGACGCCCATCCCCAGGAAGGGGGCACATGGGCCCTGCTTTTGGGGACAGTTGTTGCTTTTATACGCTTTTTTCTGGGTTCCTTTGTATATGCCGAAGGTTTTGGTTATGCCCGGTGGATTTCCGCCTGTATTGATGTTGTCGCTCTTAATGCGGTAATACCTTTTATCGTATGTATCATTTTTTCCCTTTTCCGGATAATTTCTTTTAAAGCCAATTTTACCAACTATGCTTTACTTTGGTTAATCCCCGTGGCGGCGGTCAGCGGCGTGGGTTGGAGTTCCCAAAACAACCCTATCTTATTGATGGGAGTGCCCGTATTATGGACAGCTTTAGCCGTTGGGATAGGTTTCTTTATCCGTATTGTTCAAAAGGGCTGGAGCTGGGCGATGATTCCTTCTATTTTGGGCGCTTTTGCCCTTCCCCTGCTGGCGGCCACAGCCTATTGGGCCCTCTTTGCCCAACACAGCCTCCTTGGTTTATCATTGGGGGGTCTTTGCCTTGTACCCATGACAGCGTCTATTGTTCTGTCTTTTTTCGAAAAACGGAATGGAGATTCCCGGAATGGTAATTCCTTTGTATAGTATTAAACCCTCCATGCGGCTGATAATGGTTCTATTTCTTGTTCTTTCCGCCGTATCCGTCCAGGCTCAAGACAAGGAAGAATATGACCTGTTTATCGCCCCCCTGGCCGAAATCATAGGTTACAGCAAAAGGGGATCTTCCTTTGGGGCCGGACTTGCCCTGGGGGCGGGCAGCGGGACCGCCATTGGGGCAAGATTCCTCTATGCCGTTGATCCCGATTCCTTTCAGATTATGGAAATAGCTGTTTTTACGCGTTTTTACTTTCAGGGATCCAAAGTCAGCACCGGCCCTTTTGCCCAGTTGAACGCCGGGGCGGCTATTTATAACCACCAAAATGCCGCAGCTCCCCCGGCAGATGACGGGTCTTTTTCCCTGGGACTTGCCTTTGGCTGGCGTTTTCCTTTGCGGAACAGATTGAATATTGAACCTTCCGTCCGTGTGGGGTATCCTTATATTGCCGGGGCGGGAGTATCCCTTGCTTTTCAGTTATAAACTCACCTTATGCAAGACTTGAAAAGAGGAACCACGAATACTACGAATGGACACGAATTGCATGTAGTATAAGCTTATTTAGACACCTATTCGGTATTATTCGTAATAATTCGTGCATATTCGTGTTAAATTCTTGCCTTTTTCTCATTCCGTGTGTAACATGAGTTACAAATAGGAAATAAGATGAAAACAGACTTGCAGTATATAGAAATTGCCGCTGCCTTCCGCCATGGTATTTCCAACCGAGCCTACAGGCGAAGGTTCCCC
>JAIRRF010000047.1 GCA_031256115.1 Treponema sp. | reverse complement strand
TTGGGCCAGGGATCGGGAAAAAAAAGATGAAAGGCTGCTACGGAACCGGGGGCCAGCATTTTTTCTACCACATCCACCGCATCATGTTCGATGATTCTGATGTTGGCAAGGGCGTGTTCCTTAATTTCCCAGAGGAGTTTCCCTATCCCTGCCCTGAATACTTCAATGCCTAAATAATTTTTATCAGGATTGACTGTGGCAATTTCTGCCGTGGCTTTTCCCATGCCAAAACCAATTTCTACCGTCAAGGGTTTATCATTACAGAAATACAGGGAAAAATCCGTAATATTTTCCGAATACGAAATTAGAAATTGATCAGCAGTTTTATAGGATCTTTCCTGAGCAAGACTCATTCTGCCGGATCGGAGAATAAAACTTTTAACCCGACCTATAGTCATTCGTGCAGGGGAACAATGTCGGTAAAAGCAGAAACAGATCGGGCGGGATCACGGGCCCAAAGGGCAAGGGATTCTGCATGGGATGGAAGTCCCAAAGAGGAAATGGCTCCTTCCGGTGATGTCGGCCTGACGGTAAGAAGATAATTTCCTGCATTGTCGTAAACCAGAAGATTTTGTTGTGGATATTGGGATTCAATCTGGTAACTGTCCCCGCTTATTGTAAGAACAGGAAAAGGCCGTTCCGGTTCCGCCGGAGCATCAAAGCTAAAAAGACGTTCTGCCCGGTTGCCTCCTTTATCAATAATGACGGCTTTAAATTGTCCCCGGGGCAGAAAATCATTATCTGCCATAGTTATGGCCCTGCTGCCAATCCAAATGTCCCCGTCTATGGTTTCTTTTATCCAGTTATTGCTGGTTAAGTGCCAGGAAAGTCCGTCCCAATCATGATAGAGCCAAAGATCTTCAAGGTCATCAAAACCGTCGTCGTCGTGGGGAAGAATAAAAAAAGAAAAACGTTCAACCAGTCTGCCTCCGTTTTCATAACAAATCAGCTCCAGAGAACCATATCTGATTTCCGGCGCAGACTGGGAACATGAAAAAACACATAAAGCAAAGAGTACAGGCAGAGTCAGGTACGGATGCCGGTTAAAAAAGAACACAAACCCTCCTATAACAAATTCTGTCTATAAGGAAAATGTCAAGGTTGTTATTGTCTGCCCGGCACCGGAATGATGTGACTGGAAAACCATGGTTTCAAATTTAATTCCCATATTTGCACAAGCTTCGTCCAGAAAAGTAAGATAAAACATTCCCAAATCCAAATCGTTCCCGCTGTCATTTAGTTTTTGATAGAACTCAGAGAGATCAAATCGCCGGGCATCAGCTGTTTTTGACTGAGCCACGCTTTCTTTGGTAGCAGTATAGTGAAAATCGTGATCATAGAGTTCAATCTGAAATTTTCCTTTTGTGCCGACAGCTCCGCTTGTTCCTCCGAGTTTCCAGGAAAAAGTTAACAGGTTGTTTTTTTTTCTGAGAGATTCTATTACCGGAAGGCGCAGTTTAGGGTCCAGGACTATTTGCTTAATATTAACAATTCCGGTCTTGTAAAGCAGTTTAGCTTCCTTTTGAATATTAAGGTTCCCTATGTTTGTTGCCAATTCCATAATCATTAAGGAACAATATTCGGCAATGTTAATTTTTTTCAGGGATTCCTTTAAACAATTCATAACAATTTTATTTAATACCTCGAAATCATTGGACTTGTGGAATTTCAGCAAGGCAAACCAGGCTATTGGATAAAAAGAAGAAAGAAAAAGCTCCAGAATTTCCCGGTGCAGTTCTTTTTCGTCATCCTGTAATTCACTATCGGTTTCTATATTTTTAAATAAAGGTTCCAAAAGCCCATATTTAATTTCCGAAATTTCTTTGGCTTGTCTTTCCATAAAAGACTGTACTTGTCCTTCTTTGAATGCTGTTTTTTCGTCAATTATCATGGCTGGGTTGGCTTTGTTCCATCGTTTAACCGGTTCCGAAGCCAAAATCTGATTCTGGGAAACTTTGGCAAAATTACGATACAAAATACTGAACACTATTAGTTTGGAAAGCTCAATAATTTTCGATCGGCTTTCTACAGGCTCCACTCCGGATACTTCAATTTTGGAAATATAATCCATCAGGATCATTCGTTGAAGAAAATCGGGAGTTATCTTGTCCATGAACACCCCGTAATTATCAGTCTGGTCCCCCATTTTTAGACGGTTTATACGGACATTTTGATTTATTAATGTGGAAGCTCCCATGTCGGTAAAAACAAATTTCAATGGTAAAGCAATAAATTGTTTTTGTTTATTTTCTGCCATTACCAGTTAATCTCCAGAGTTAAAGAAGAATTCAATAAAACCAGATCTGCCATGGAAACTGTAAAATCCACTGTTTGGCCCTTTACTAAACACTTTCCTAGTATATTATATATCTTTTTTCCATTTTCGTCAATCCAGGTAACTTTTGCATCTCCAGGGACCGAAAAAGATAAAGAAAAAGTATAGCCCCCCAGAGCATCGCCAATCAGTTCCTTAAATACGGGTTCGGCCGTTTTTGTCCCGGGAAATGTAAAGGCTGCCTTCCTTGCCTTAAAATCCAGTTTGAAAGTCCGGCCTCCGGAATCAAAAAAAGCAGTCAGGGCTTCCGGTGAGTTAAAAGATAGTTCTGCCCGGTGTAACATGTCACGGCTGTCCTTTTTGGATTCATAGGATCGAAGACGCATTCCCGGAATTCTGGCAATAGTCCGTTCAAAATCCATCCGGCTGACAGGAACCGGAGCATATTTTTCATTTCCATCCAGTTTTCCCAGATCCTCCAGTTCCAGCGCAACCCGGTATTCAAGCTCTATTGAGCCGGTTCCATCCGGATTAAGCTTAATCTGTGAGGAGACCCCCATACAGGAGAGACAAAAAAAGTGAAAAAATACAAA
>JAIRRF010000027.1 GCA_031256115.1 Treponema sp. | reverse complement strand
GCCCTCCGCCGGAGTAGCGGGGACGGTGCCGACCAGCTTGGGATACCAGGGCCTGCCTAAGGAGACAGCCGCCTCCGCCCAAAAGTAGTCCCAGACAAATTCACCGTTACTGTGATTTTTCAGGTAGAGAGGAGCGGCGGCCAAAAGTTTATTTTTCTTCCAGAGCGAAAGATGCAGGGGATGCCAGCCAGTAACTGCGGCGGCGCTGCCCGATTCTTCCAGCGCAGCCAGCCATTCCCACTCCAAAAAAGGAATAGTTTCTTCTGTTATAAGATTATTCCATTCAGCAATGTCAAAATCGGTAATGCTTGAGGCATATTTTAGTGTGTAGGAACAATTTATCTTCAGAGCCTTGTTTAGTTCAACCACATATTATTATAGCATGGATGTTATAATGGCCGCCATGGATGGCGGCCCAGAAAAAATGACCAGTTTGTGTAACAAACTGGATTGACATGGATGTCACATTGACCGGGCATATGAATAATTGTACAGTGAATAATGTTCGGAAATGCCGACATGCGGCAAAATCGCAGATACCCGTCTATTGCCACAGCACGGATTCCGGCAGTATCCGGCAGTGAAGCTTTTTTAAAGGACATTTCCATAACGGGCTGCTGTATAGAATATACCATGTTAGTGGATTTGCCTGAACATTCAGAACAGACCATTACAATTTACCCGGAAAAGGAATCCATGATAGACAAGTTTCATCTTTTGGTTGAAAGCAAATGGCATCATTTCGACAACTCGTCAAATAGATTTGGATTGGAAATTAAAAAGTCTCCCCAAAAAAAAGAATTTATTAGTTACGTGGATTATTTAGCCTGGCGTCATAATACATGACAGCTCCTGTCCAATCTCTATCCAAACAGGAATATACGGCCGTTGTTTTTTGTGCAGTGGGGGCGGAAAAAATTATCTCCAACGAATTAAAAAAAATCTTTCTGCCTGCAAACAGCCCGGCGGATGAGTCCGGAACAAAAACTTTTGCAATTTTGGAAAGCGGTTTTGGGGGCAAGGTTCGTTTTAAAACCGGGCTGGAAGGACTGTACCGGGCGATCATGTCACTGCGGGCGGCGGATCGGCTGCTCCTGGAAGCAGGAATTTTTCCTGCCCTGGATTTTGACGCCCTCTTTGAAGGAACCCGGCAAATTCCCTGGGAAGATTTTATCCCCCGCAATATGGGACTTAGGGTCGCCAAGGTCAGAAGCAGCAATTCCCGGCTGAAGGCGGAAACTTCCATTCAGGCGGTGGTTCACAAAGCAGCGGCAGAACGGCTATGCACAAAGTACGGCCTGAACCGTTTACCGGAACAGGAATCATCCGCCGGACAAAAGATAAAACAGGCAGAATTACGTGTCCACATAGAGAAGGATAAAGTATCGGTGCTGCTGGATCTTTCCGGAGACCCTCTTTATAAACGGGGTTATCGTCCCGTTGGAGGCATCGCTCCCCTGCGGGAAAGCACCGCCGCCGCAATCATCCTCCTTTCCGGGTGGCGGCGAAAATTCCCCCTCTGGGATCCTTTCTGCGGTTCCGGTACCATAGTAATTGAAGCTGCCCTGTACGCTTGGAACCAGGCCCCGGGACTGGGCAGAAGTTTTACTTTTTCAATGTTACCTTTTGGAAACAAAGATACGGAAGATGCCATTCGCCGGGAATTGGCGGAAAAGATTGATTATACAAGGCCAATTTGTATAATGGGGAGCGATACCGACGATAAGGCGGTTTCCCTGGCCCGGGAAAATTTAAGAAATGCCCTTTCCCTGCCGGGAAAAATGTTAAAAAGATCGGGAGAAAAGGGATCAGTCGGCGTAAGCATACAAAACCTTCCCATGGAAAGAGCTCCTGTTCATTCTGTGCCGGAGGGATTTATTATCACTAATCCGCCCTACGGCAGAAGGATGGGAGAAAGCGGAGAAGCAGAAAAACGGTACAGGGACATGGCAGTATTGGGCCAAACATTTCCCGGCTGGAAAATGGCTCTTATTTGCGATCATATCGGATTTGAGTCTCATTTTGGCAGGAAGGCCGACAGTTGCCGGGAATTAAAATGCGGAGCTGTGGACACATGGCTGTACCAATACGAAAAATTATAACGGAAGTTTATACATGTCGATTGTAGTTGAACATGAAAAGCGCCGCAGACAGATCCTGAAAAAAGCCCTGGATGTATTCATCGAAGAAGGTTTTGAAGACGCAACGTTCCAGAAGATCGCCGACAAGTGCAATATTACCAGGACTACCCTGTACATGTATTTCCGTAACCGGCAGGAAATTTTTAATTTCAGCATTAAACAATTTATGGCGGATCTGGAGCAGGATATTTTAAAGATTAAGGAAGGACCGCTTTCCTGTCCGGAAAAAATAAAAAAAACCCTTTTACTGATTCTTAAGCACCTGGAAGAAAACCGCCTTCTGCTTTCCATAGTATTGGATTTTTTTAAATCCAAAAACCCGAATATCATCCGCCGCCGGACGGTCAGGCTTAGGCATATTATGTCGGCCATGCTCATTGACGGAATGAAGCAGGGCGAAATAAAAAAAATTAATGTGGCAGCCGCCAATGATCTTTTTAACAGCCTTTTTGAGGCGGCAATTTTCCGTTTGGTTGTATTAAAAAGGGAATCCGGAGCAGAACTTAAAGAAGCGGCAGAACTGGCAGTAAACGGTTTGATTGCCGCAAAGTAACCGGCTTTGCGGCCAGCCCCAACTACTCAATGTAGATTTTACGCAACCGTTCCGGATCGGCTCCCAGTTCTTTCACAAGGTACTTTTCCATACCGCCGTATTTCTCAATTGTTTCAAAAGCTGACAATAGATAACTTTCTTTAACGGTATAATAGGGAACCAAATACGGTTTTGTCCGGGTATAGGATTTCCAGTAGGGAGCCAGGTTTTCTGTAGAAGCCAGATAGTCTTTCATAATTGTTTCCATGGCTGCTCCCAGAGCATAGAGAATTAATGCCGAAGCCAGACCTGTCCGGTCTTTTCCGGCAGAGCAGTGGTAGAGAACCGGAGAATTATCCGGATCCGCCAGGAGCGAGAAAAGTTCCCTGTACCGGGGGATTCCCTCAACAGGTATTATAGAATAGAGCTTAAGCATTTCCGACTCAGCACCTGCGTTATCGGGATTAATAAACCATTCACCATCTTTCAGAACTACGCCAATCAGGTTTCCCGCATCTATGGGAAGATTAACCATTTTTTTTACGGAATTAAGATAAAAAGCCGCAGTTTTTTCACCCGAAGAACGGAAGTCCACAATTGTTTTTATTCCCAGATCTTCAAGAATCTTAGTATCCTCCGGGGTTATATTCTCCGGTGAACCGGAACGGTAAATAAGCCCCCGTTTAATACGCCCGTGTTTAGCACACTCATGTTTACCGTCTTTATTTTCACACACGGATACCGGGTACCCGCCTAATTCCCTGGTATTTAACAAACCACCCAAAGGAAGACGGCATCCAATGGATAGCTGTTGCTGTATGGAAGTCATTAAACAACAGTATATGTAATAAGCTGTCTTGAGTAAACTGTATGATCATGGTTAAATTGGATCATGAACGAAGAGAGCATAAGAAAACGTTTACAGGTTCTCCTGGATAAGATTCAAAATGAAGCTGATCCGGTTTTATTAAACCGCTGCCGTTCCATATTCAGACAGGAAGTTCCTTTTTTCCGGCGCTCTTACATGGCAGCCTATCTTTTACTGTCAGCCGAAGATTCAGGCCCCGGAAAAACTGCCGGTTTATCTTCCGGCGCTCATCACCAATATGACAGGGAACGAAAAAAAATCCGGGAGAAAAACCGGGAAAATCGAAACAATTATGAATCAGATACAGAAGGATCAAATACATTAAGCGAAGAAGAATCTGCCCGACTTTTTGTAGGCATTGGCCGGAATCGAAAAGTGTTTCCACGGGAAATCCTTGCTCTGGTTAACGCCCGGGCAAAAATTGCCCGGGAAGATATTGGCGCAATCCGTATCCTGGACAATTATTCCTTTGTTCAGGTCCGCGATACAAAAGCTGATGATGTGATCCAGGCATTAAACGGTCAAAGTTTCAGGGGCAGACCCTTAACGGTAAACTATGCCCGCAGCCGCAGGGAGGAGGAAGACGGGGGTGGAGACAATGATTTACCGGCTAACGGTCGGTGAAATTCAAACCAACTGCTGGATAATCCCCCTGCCAAAAAATGAGAAAGAATGCATTGTTGTAGATCCGGGCGGCGAGGGGGAAACAATTCTTGCCCGGCTTGAAAAACTTAATCTGAATCCCCGTTATATTGTATTAACCCACGCCCATTTTGACCACATTGCCGCCCTGCCGAAACTTGCCGCCGCTTTTCCATCAGTCGAAATTGCCATCCACCAGGAAGAAGCGAATAAGCTGGGACCCGAATCTCTGGAATTTCACCGCCAGGATTTTGCCGCCGTAGGCGCATCCGCCTATGTAGAAACCCTATGGAAACCCATGCCGTCAGCCACCCTCCTTTTACAGGAAGGACATGAACTGGGACCTTTCCGGATTCTGCATCTTCCCGGCCACAGTCCCGGTTCAATCGGACTCTATTGGAAAGAAGAAAAAATACTGATAAGCGGGGACACGCTTTTCAGAATGGGAATAGGCCGGACGGATCTGTACGGAGGAGAACAAGAAATCCTTGCCCGGAGTTTACAGAGACTTTTTACCCTGGACGAAGATACTGTTGTTTTCCCCGGCCACGGCGCAAGGACAACAATAGGCAGGGAAAAAGGCGTTTATTTCTAAGAAACTCTATGAAACGCAACGCCTTAGCTACCTCCTATTTAGCCGCATTATTTGATTTAATTATTATTCCAAAATATTTTGTGGTAATGCTTCAGAAATAAGGATTAATTTAATGGTATCCTTTTTTATTATTACGTCTGTACAATTAAAACCACAATTTATCATTTCATGCTCCGTATAGGACATATGATATTATAATTACATGTTTCCGTGTAAAAAAGGTATAGCTGAAATACCAAAATGCATGGGGCTTCGGATACTGTCAACTCTGTTGATTAATCCTGCATTTTTCGGTTAGGATTATACATACCCATAATCCGCAGGGATAAACACAAATTCACCGCAGGGGAAGTTTTTCGTGGCTAAGAAGGGAACTATCACGATCAACCGGGAACTATGCAAGGGCTGTTACCTCTGTATCCGCGCCTGCCCGGTTAAGGTACTCGAACCGGATACAGAGCTTAATACATCGGGAAGTTATCCGGTAAAAGCAAAAAACCCAAACAACTGTATTGCCTGCGGCAACTGTTACGAAGTATGCCCCGATGTCTGCATAGAAGTCTGTGCATTGGAAACAGCGGAAACATGAACGAAAAAGTATTAATGAAAGGGAACGATGCCATTGGCGAGGCTGCCATCCGGGCGGGCTGCGGCGCCTACTTTGGCTATCCCATCACACCACAAAATGAAATTACCGCCTACATGGCAAAACATATGCTGGACAGGGGCCGCATATTTATCCAGGCCGAAAGTGAGATAGGGGCGATAATTATGGTTTACGGCGCTTCCTGCGCCGGAGCCAGGGCAATGACCAGTTCTTCCAGTCCCGGTGTAAGTCTTAAACAGGAAGGAATGAGTTATGCCGCGGGGGCGGATATTCCCCTGGTATTGGTCAATATTGTCCGGGGCGGGCCGGGACTTGGAAACATCGCCCCATCACAGGCGGATTACTTCCAGGCTACCAGAGGCGGAGGGCACGGCGATTATTACTGTATTGTTCTGGGGCCAAAAAGCGTGCAGGAAGCGGCGGATTTTACCTACGAAGCATTTGATCTGGCCGACAAATATCGTATCCCGGTGATTATTCAGGCAGACGGCATGATAGGCCAGATGGTGGAAGCCTTGATCCTGCCTGCACATAAATCCCCTCAGGAATTGCCCCGCCGGGACTGGATTGTAGGTAAAATGAATGAAGCCCCGAATGGTGGCCGGGATTCACGGCATATCACTTCAATTAATCTGGTCCCCGAAGAACTGGAAGCGATCACTAAAGCCAGGTTTAAACGCTACGAAGAAATCAAAGAAACGGAAACCCGCTATGAATATGTGGGAAGTGATGAGATTGACATTACTCTGGCTGCCTTTGGAACCTGCGCCCGGGTGTGTCTGGGGGCTAAACAGTTGGCGGAAAAGGCGGGAGTTCGGGTGGGGCTTTTCCGGCCCATCACCCTGTGGCCTTTCCCCTACAAGGCCCTGGGTCTTGCTGCTGCCGATAAGCCTATTCTGACGGTAGAAATGAGCCTGGGCCAGATGGTTGAGGATGTAAGGCTTGCCACTCTGGAAATTCCCGGCGGGGTAAAACGGCCCGAGGTTCATCTTTTGGGACATTCCGGCGGGGTAATTCCCACGGAAGAAGAAGTTTTTCGGGAGATCATGCGGATTTGCACAGCCAAGGATAAAAAATGATAAAACTATACGGGTACCCGGAAAGCCTTCGCAGGGTTCAAACCAAATACTGCGGCGGCTGCGGTCATGGAGTGATCCACAGGATTATTGCGGAGCTTATCGACGAAATAGATCTGCGGACACGGACCATCATAACCAATCC
>JAIRRF010000313.1 GCA_031256115.1 Treponema sp. | reverse complement strand
AGTTTTTCCTGTCCTTTTCCGGGCTTGCGACGCTTATTGCCCTGGGGGTGGGGTTTACCGTATATTTCCAATATGACCGCTACATTACCTCTTCCTACACCACAACCCTGAACCAGGCGATGCAACTGGCTATCCGCGAGTGCCCACTCTCCTCAGAAGACCCTGATCGACTTATGGAACTTGCCAAAGAAGGAACTGACGAATACTGGGGCATGATAAAGATCTTGGCGGACATTTGCGAATCCTTTGAACTGGCGTATGTCTACTTCATGGTAAAAATTGACGGTGAATACTGGGATCCCCTGTCTTCCGAACTAACGCCGGATATTCCCATGGAAATATATGAAGAGCCGCCGGAGGAACTTGATCTCGCATACGATTCTAAGGCTCCGGTAATCACCAAAAAACCTTATACAGATGAATTCGGCACCTTTATAACAGCATACCTGCCGGTAATAAAAAACGGTGAAACGCTTGGAGTATGGGGCGCGGATTTTGAGTACACCCATATTGCCGGCATCAGGCGTAATTCCGTATTGGCATTGGGCATTACACTCCTATTAAGCATTATCTTGGCGGCAATCACCGCTCTAAAGTTTTCTTCTTCTTTCATCAAGCCGGTTGTGGAACTGGAAAACGCCGCCCATGCGCTGGCAGAAATGAATTTTAATGTAGAATTAACCCATGTACGCAATGACGAGATTGGGGAAACGCAAAAAGCATTGATGAGTATCAGAGACAATCTAAGAAAAGCGATGAATAATTTACAAAAAAATCTGTCAAAGATTACCGAGGACGAGCGGCGCCTCAATGTAATCATAACAGAATCTTCCGACAGTCTGAGTTTGATACGGGATAACATGGAAGCCACGCAGAGCGAAAGCGATTCCCAGCTTGAATCCTTGACGAAGACTTCGGATTTCATTAATAAAATTATTGGGTCTATTGATTCACTTGATAACGCTGTCTCTTCCCAGGCATCCCACATTACCGAATCTTCGGCTGCCATTGAACAGATGGTGGCAAATGTTGATTCAATCCGCTCGACGATGGACAGTTCAAAAAACACCATGGAAACATTAAGTAACTCTTCGGTAAACGGGCATTCACTGTTGCTGAAGCTGATGGAAGAAGTAAAACAAATACAGGCACAGTCTGCAACCTTGCAAAATGCAAACAAGACGATTTCCGATATTGCCGCCCGGACCAATTTGCTTGCCATGAACGCTGCGATTGAGGCCGCCATGAACGCCATATTTGACGCAATAAAGGGCATGGAGAATTCTTTTTCTGCAGTAAACAACGCAGTAACGGAACAGTCCGCCGGAGGTTCCCAGATATTGACCGCCCTCAAGAGTATGCAGGAATTGACTGTCGCTGTAAGGGATGGAACCGGAATGATTCATGAACAGAGCGGGGCCGTACACCGCGAAATGGGCAAACTTTGGGATATATCCGAAAATGTAACAACACGGGTACATGAAGTAAATGCGGCCAGCAAAAATATTGCGTCCCATCTGGAAGATGTTTCTGTAAAGAAGAATGAACAATGAAAGAACGGTCGGCCCGGCTCGAAACCATCCGAAGATTGATAAAAACCGGACTTATTGAATCCCAGGAAATTCTTTTAAAACGCCTGGAAACAGAAGGCTATGCAGTAACCCAGGCAACTCTTTCTCGGGATTTGAAACTTCTCCGGGTTGGAAAAATTTCTGCTGCCAACGGGTATAGCTATACCCTGCCGGACGAAGACGATAGACAAAAAACCGGGAAATTCCCGGGTCATGATTTTCTTCGGGGTTATGTCTCCATTAATTGGTCCGGCAATTTAGCGGTAATTAAGACCCATTCCGGCCATTCCGATGCGGTGGCATTAGCCCTGGATACCTTAAACCTTGACGAAATAATGGGTACAATTTCTGGCCGGGATGACACAGTTTTTGTAGCTCTTAAGGAAGGGGTAAGCGGCAAGGATTTTTTTGCCAGACTTAAAGAAAAGATACCCGAAATAATGCCGGTTAATTCTCCGTCGACCGCTTAAAATATAAAAACGGCGTAAATTTTTTCAAAATATATCCAATTGACTTCTTTTTTTTTCATGATTATACTGCTAACACTCTTTACGAGGTAGGCGATGCAACAAAAAGACCAAAAAACCAGGGTCCTGTTTCCAATAGGTGCAAAACTGGTAGTTATTATTTCAATTTTGCTGTTGGTTTCCCTTGGGGCAGTAATTTTCCTGGTTCTGATCCTTAGTACCCAGGATGTCCAGCGTACTGCCGAAGATAACAACTTTTCCGTAAACTACCGTGCAGGATTCCAGGCAGAAAGTTCTTTTAAGTCCATTCTGTCGGCATCCCTCCTTTATCTGGAAATGGCGGAAAGGGTATCCGCAGAACAGGAAAGGGATACGGAAATAGAGCGGTTTTTTTTCGATCATAACCGGAGCATGGCGGCCATTGCTTTGGACAGCGTTTTTTTAAACAGCCAGGATTCAACGGAATCACAAAGCTTCTTAATTCCCAATGAGCAGTTTTTGCTTTCTAATAATATTGGTATTGATAATATTGAAAATTATTTTAATTCTGATCTTGCAGCCAGTGGGGACAGGATGCAGTTTTATAATGCATCCCCGTTTTTTCAGCTTTCTCTGATTACGGCTGTCTTTATCCGTCAGGGCCCGGATAAAACCGATACGGTTAAGGTACTATTTACACCCGATGAACTTTCCGAATCTTTCGGTACGGGAACCAATACCAGTTATATCATTTCCGGTTCAGGAGACATACTCCTTCATCCTGATAACGATCTGGTTCTTGGGGGGGCAAATTTTTCTTCCCTGCCCATTGTAGCGGCAATTCAGCAGGAAGGAGATAAAAACCGGCGGCAGATTTCTTTTTCCGATGCCGCCGGAATCAAATATTTTGGCGCCTATTACCGTCTTGCCGGAATGGATGCGGCGGTGATTACTACCATACCTCACGATATAGTATTTGAAGCGGTACAGGGCATTACAAGGCAGAACCTGTATTTAACCGCAGGGGTGTTGTT
>JAIRRF010000213.1 GCA_031256115.1 Treponema sp. | reverse complement strand
ACAGCAGATTCCATCATCATCCCCACGTCGGGCAATTGGCCTGCAGCAGCGTTAATATTGAGGGTTTCAATATAGGCTTCCCAGGGGATAGCTCTGGCAACTACACGAATCTTGTCCTGCGAGTTATTGAACACATCTAAAGCCTCTTGTGTTGCTGCTTCTTCAGTTGCTGTTCCCCACAGGGAAAAAGTGAGCTCTACCTTTCCTCCGGAAGAGCCCCCGCCGCCGCATCCAATAAAAGCAAATAGGCTGACTATCAGGAGAAGTATTACACCTGAAATAGCGAGTTTTTTCATATTTTTCCTCCTAAAATATTTTACCTAAACGTTTAAGTAACGCCGGTATAGAAAACGGAGCAAAGCTCCGTTTTATCCAAAAATACTACAGTATTTCCAGACATTTGTCAAGCACATTTTTTGCTTTTAAGGTACACTGGCAGGGTGGTTACTATAAAAAAGATAGCCCAATTAACCAAGGTTTCGATTGCTACAGTATCCAACGTGCTTAACGGAAAAACCGGGGCAGCCAGCGAGGCTAAGACAAAAGAGATTATTGATGTTGCCCGGAACCTCCACTATATGCCTAATATGCTTGCCAAAAGCCTGAAGCAGCAAAAAACCAATACCATCGGCATTATTACCGAAGACCTGACGGTATTTAATACTCCGGAAATCGTGGACGGCATAGACGCTTACTGCGAAGAAAATGAATATGAGATCATCCTGGCCAATATGCGTCTTTTTAAACGTTATAACAACGATTTTACCGATACACCCAGGCATCATAATTTGCTGGATGCCATATTAAGGAACATGAGCGCCAGGCAAGTGGAAGGCATCGTGTATGTTGGATACCACTGCAGGGAGATCGCCTATCTTCCCCCTCAAATACGGGTTCCTTTTGTATATGCCTATTGTTATCCCAAAAAAAGCACTTTTCCTTCGGTAATGTATGATGATGAAAAAGCCGCCTTTGATGTGGCGGAACTCCTGATTCATAACGGTCATCGGAAAATTGGAGTAATTTGCGGCCCAGCGGTTAGTTACCATACCCAGGCGCGGCTTAGGGGGTTTAAACGTGCTCTGGAAGAACACTGCATCAGTATAAAACCTGAACTGGTGCTTTACGGCGATTGGGAACGGCAATCCGGTTATTGTTTGGTTGGGTCCCTGATTGATTTAGGAGTGTCGGCGGTTTTTTCTTTTAACGATCTAATGGCTTCCGGTATTTACGAACGGACAACAGAGCTGGGTATGCAGGTGGGGAAGGATATTTCCCTTTTTGGCTTTGACAACCGGGACATAAGCCAGGGCTATGTTCCGGCCCTCTCTACGGTGGAGCCGCCCCTTCATGATATAGGCCGTAAATGTGCAGAGATAATCTTAAACCAGTTAAAATATCACCGGATCCAAAAAAAGAGGCTTTATCTGCCCTGTACAATTCACGAACGCAATTCTGTTTGTAGCAAAACTATTAAAGAGGTTCTCGCAGAGCGCGCAAAGTAGCAAAGGATGGGGAGAGTTGCTTGTCACTTGAAATTTCAGTGCATTCTTCTTACTTTTTTCTTGAAAAAGAGCAAGGGCAATTTGCATTGGACAGTACCTTCACGAACCAACCTTTGCATTTCAACCCTTGCTCCCAAAAACACAATACAAAAGAACAAAGAAAGATTGTCTCTTTCTCTAACGTCAAACGGTGTCAGTCACCTTTTTCCCGTTATGCTTTGAACGGATTAGCCACGATTTGTATATTTACCGGTATTAGCACGATAAACTGTATATCAGGGTCAGCGGTAAATTACTGTAATGTTTTTCTCGATACCTTTTTATTTGTAATAGGCAGTTATTTTCAGGTTATTTAAATTGGCCTGGTAAAACACAAAATCCAACTGCCCGTCAAAGTCATCAGGGATCTGATACTCTATGCCCTCGCTGTCCGGCGTATCAATCGCTAAAAGATATTCACCCTCTATAAGGAAGGCATTTGAAGGTACCAGCGCCTTGCCGCCTTTAAGTCCTACTTTTACCATACGACCGTCGTTGAAACTTGACGCCGTAGTATTGGCAAAATACAGTACAAGGGTTCTGCCCCGCAGCGTATCCATACCGGTCTGGGTAATACCTGCCGCATCCGCAATCCTGCCGTTGCTGTTTATAGTACACTCATTGGCTTTTGCGGTTATGGTGATTCCATGCCAGGGGCTCCACCCAATCATTGGCACCGGGTTAAGCCTGTCGGCGGAATTGGGGCTGTCGGGAGAAGTTCCAATGTTAGCATTTGCATTAACATCCACCTCTGTACCGGAGCTTCCTGTGCTTGTTGTCTGTTCAATAGCCCCGCTGCCGGTACTGATAATCACCGGGTTCTGGCTTCTGTCGCATCCGCATAACCCGACGACGCAAAGCGTCATAATGATCGTTATTGCTCTTTTCATTGCCATCTCCTTATTTCCTTATTCAGTAAACATCTTTACGCTAAGAGCCCATACGGTACAGTCGTAAAACACCAGATTCATCTTGTAGATATACCCCAGGTTTGTAATATCAAATACATATTCCCCGTTCAGGGCATTCAGATACTCAGAGTCATTCCAGTTCATGTGGCTGTTGTTTTGAGTACTGATCGGCCTGTCATTAATTTCCAGCTTGAGTAATTTACCCGAGTTAAATTTGTCTGTGTCCTCTATACCTGAAACTGCCAGAATTATC
>JAIRRF010000211.1 GCA_031256115.1 Treponema sp. | reverse complement strand
CGGGGACATTTTAAAAGTAATACGGAACCTTGCTTCAGAGAAAATGACCATGGTTATTGTAACCCACGAGATACCCTTTGCACGGGAAGTTGCGGACCGGGTATTGTTTATGGACAGCGGAGTTTTTATTGAAGAGGGCCCTGCAGCAGAACTTATTGACAACCCCAGTTTGGAGCGTACCAAGGCTTTTTTGGCCAGACTTTCACGTTTAGGAGATGTATAAACAATGAGTTTTACAATTACTGACGAAGAAAAAACCGTTCTATTGGCGGATGTCCGGGAAACCATTGCTGCCCGTCTGGAAAAACGCCCTCCACAATACCAACGGCCAACAGAATTATCCGCCGCAATAGGAGCCGGCCGTTCCGCCCTTTCCATGTTATGCGGGGCTTTTGTTACCCTGCACACTAAAGAAGGTAAACTGCGGGGTTGTATAGGCCGGATGAACGCTATGGATGCCCTGGAAAAAACCGTACATACCATGGCTATAGAGGCAGCCTTCGGTGATCCCCGGTTTCCGCCGCTTGCAAAAGAAGAATTCCCTCTTTGTAAAATAGAAATTTCCGTTCTTTCCCCTATGGAAAAATGTTCTGATCCGCGATCGGTAAAAGTGGGTATTCACGGACTTTACCTGATTTACAAGGGCCGTTCCGGAGTTCTCCTTCCTCAGGTACCGGTGGAACAGGGCTGGAATTTGGATGAATATTTGGATTATATCTGCACCAAAGCAGGAGTACCGCCTAAATCCTATGAAGCTCCCGGAGCGGAATTGCTTACCTTTACCGCTGTTGTTTTTGGCGAAGAATAATTTAATCCCTTTCATACCGGGCCATGTTGGCGGCTGTCTCGTAAACATCCACTGCATAAATGAGTTTGGCGTCTGCGGGCGGCAGGATTCGTAAAATTTCTTCAAAAATATAACGGGCAATCCTTTCCGCACTTGGGTCCCCTGTAAAAGCAGGATTGTCATTCAGATTACAATGATCCAGGGTCTTACAAACCTGGCGTAGTGCATCTTTTAATAAAGCAAAATCTACGAGCATAGCCCCTTCTTTCGGATTATTATCCAGGATACTATTTAGCTCATTGCCCTTTGCCCAAAGACGGACCCGGTAATTATGACCATGAAGCTGTTCACACTTTCCCTGATAATGGCTTAAAAAATGGGCGGCTGCAAATTCCGCCTCTACTCTAACATGGTACATGGTAATTTATAGTAATTTATAGGTGATTTTTGTACAATAATGACCAATATGAAGCTACACGATTTTTTTTCCGCAGAAACCGCAAAGAAGGCGGGATGTATGGAAATAAAAGGCAGTGGAAATCCTTTTATTTCTGCTTTGGAATACGATTCCAACAAAGTACAGGAGGGAGCCTTATTTTTTGCCCTACCGGGGACTCATACAGACGGGTATAACTATATTGGTGATGCAATAAAAAAAGGCGCCGGAGGCATTATTCATCAGCGGGAATTAAATCCGGATGAATTACTGCAAACCGGAATTACAAAGCAAATGCTAAAAGACATAGTATTTATCCGGGTAGAAAATTCCCGGTTTGCCATGTCTTCAATCGCAGCAGCATACCACGGATTTCCCGGAGAAAAACTTATCCTTATAGGAGTAACAGGAACGGAAGGTAAAAGTACCACGGTGTTTTTAATTTGGCAGCTTTTATGTTTGGCGGAAAAAAAAACTGGTTTTATTTCCACCGTCCAATACAGTGACGGTGACGGGGAGGCTCAATGGAACCCCGAACACCAGACCACGCCGGAAGCAACGGTTGTTCATTTACGTTTGGCACAAATGGTAAAAAAGGGCTGTGAATATGCGGTGATCGAAACCAGTTCCCACGGCCTGTCCCCGCGAACCAACAGACTGGGGGATCTTGCCTTTGATGCGGCAGTTATGACCACTGTAACCCATGAACACCTGGAATTTCACGGAACCTGGGAACAGTACCGGGATGACAAGGCAAATCTTTTCCGGTCCCTGGACAAGCGGGCGGTTGCGTTTATGGACCGGACAAGTGGAAAAACCCTACAGCCCTTTGGGGTTATAAATGCCGCCGATAAAAGCGCCTCCTTTTTTGCCGCCGCAACCAAACAAAAAACATTCATGTTTAATGCCTGCACAACGGACAGGGCAGATTTGATGCTAAAATCCACAAAAAGCAGCAGCGGCGGCAACAGTTACGAAGTATTTAACACACAAAACGGGAAAACCTTTTCTGTGGAAGATAAACTTCCGGGGGCATTTAATTCGGGTAATGTTCTGGCCGCCCTTCTGGTTATTTCGAGGCTTCTTGACAGGCCCATAGAAGAATTCGTTCCCATGGTTCCGTCACTTAAACCGGTTTGGGGCCGGATGATGCCTGTAATACGCGGACAGCCCTTTGAAGTTCTGGTAGACTACGCTCATACACCATCATCTTTCCAAACCATCTTTCCTTCCCTTAGCTCCAGGATCGGCCAAAACAAAGGCCGTCTCATCAGTCTTTTTGGTTCAGCCGGAGAACGCGATACACAAAAACGCAGTGAACAGGGGGCTATTGCCGCCCGTTATTCGGACATAGTAATCCTGGCCGATGAAGATCCCCGGGGAGAAGACCCAATGGCAATTTTGGAAGAAATAGCCGGAGGGTGCATAAATTCTTTTAATGCTTCAATAAACAAAAGTCCGTTAATCGACCTAAAAGAAAAACTTTTTCTTATTCCGGACAGAAAGACCGCCATAAGAAAAGCTTTCTCGTTAGCCTGTCCCGGAGACCTGGTAATTTTATTGGGAAAAAGTCATGAAAATTCAATAATCTACAAGGATCATATTATGCAGTATGATGAAGTTTCAGAAGCGGAAAAAGCATTGGAAGAAATGCAAACTAATTGAATTTAAAAAATAGCCTAAACAACTTGTTTACCCAGTTCGGGAAAAAGCTTAATACAAAAGCGAAAGGCAGTATTAAAGCTTGAACAGGCTGGTTTTGTTGGTAATAGCCGGGTAAGAAGCGGATAATAATTGTTACAATTCCTCCCAAAAAAACCAGTGTCCACAAGAGAGTTAACAGGAATTCCGCGTTTTGGCATTTTTTTTGGTTTTTTGAAAAGGCAGCCAAAAAACCCAATGGAACGGCGGCCAGAAGCATGGGATTAACAAAAATTATATTGATGTTATGAAAAGTATAATCGTGGTTGGTAAAAAAGCTCATAAAAAAAAGGATTGACCCCATTATGCCAAAAAATAGTCCCAGTCCCGCCTGGCCCAGGCCGAGGATATGGCTATTTCCCTGAAAAGCTGCTGTACCTTCATTGATTTGGCTGTCTGTTACGCTGTGTTTTCTGCCGGAAATAGCCGCAAGCATGCCTGCCGCCTTCAGTCTTAGCAGAGAGAACGCCAGAGCAATAAAGAGACCCAGGGCCGGTACCTGTGACCGGCGCCGGGGAACCGTCGCAACTTTAGGACGCCCTTTTGCCTGATTTATAATCTCCACTTCCGAAACCAACTCCCGTTCATTTCCGAAAGCATCGATGTAGCTAAAATCCATGCAGCGCTGGGCGATTTCCGATGGAAGGAACATCTCTTCCCATACAGTAATGGACTGGTCGATGTCCTGGCCCATTAAAAAACTAAAGGCCCAACCCCAAAATGGAGAAAACCAGGTATGGCGGTTTACATGCTGGCGTAAAGTAAAACGGCCTTGGGCATCCCCGAACCGTTCCTTAAAGCCGCCTTCTGTTGCCCTGTCAATAATATCCCGAACCCTGGTAGCACAATTATCCCGAAAGTGATGATATTCATAGTCCCGGTTTTCAGGCAGTACATTATTTTCTGCAAAATGAAGGAGTTCGGTTTTTGATTCCGGCGGCAAATCCAGAGTAAAAAAGATTAAATCCCGGTTTGTTTCAATATACCTGGCAATGGCATAATTTGCCGGGGAAACAGTACAACTGTAAAAAAGCCGGCCATAAGCAAAATCATAGTAAAAATTTTCCGTATCAAAAGAAAAAACCCCCCAGTCATAAAACCTTGATTCCCCTGAAAGGGCGTCTTCTATAACTATTCCAATATGCCCCCACCAAAAATATAACTCATCCCCCGGACCGGCCACTGCAAGCTTTATGGTAAGGTATTTTCCCCTGACGGCAGCATCCGTCAAAGCGGGAAAAGCTTCTTGGGCTTCTACCAAAGAAAGCACTGCAAAAACGAGAAGAAAAAAAAGAAAAATCCTGGGCAAAAGGAGCGGCGATTTAATGAGGAATGCTTCCGATAACGCCCTCAACAAACCAGTTTATGTTCCAGATTTCATCGTCGGACATTCTGATCTTATTCGGAACCCTTATTACGCCGTTCTGATCTTTTAATGGGCCCGTAAAAGGTTCAAAAGTACCTCTTTCAATGGAAGCCCGTACCTCGGCAATAATTTTCTCAATTTCGATAAGCTCAGAGGAAAAAACATCTTCTTCAATCTCAGTAACCTGGAGGTCAAAATTCGATATATTATCAAGATCAACGATTCCTTCTTTAAGGCCCCCCCAGTAGGCCCGGGGCTCCCAGGTACCGTCAATAATACGATCCACGTCATCGTGGTAAAATACTTCCCAGTGGAACATGGGGGCGGTAAGGTAAGCATTGGGAGCTACACTGTATGTACGTCTGTTGTATCCAATCGCAAACTTTCCATTATCCTGGGCGGCTATTTGAGGCCAGGGGTTGTCCTGGTGCTGAGCGATAACATCACAACCTTTGTCAAAAAGTTCATTTGCGGCCCTTGTCTCTGCCATATGGTTATCCCAGGTATTAGTCCATATCACTTCTACCGTCGCCGCCGGTTCCACCGACAGAACACCCAGGGTAAATGCATTAATTCCCCGGATTACCTCCGGAAGAGGAAAAGCTGCCACATAACCTATCTTTTTTGACTCGGTCTTATAACCCGCGGCAACGCCCGAAAGGTAAAGGGCCTGGTAGATCTTGCCGAAGTAAGTGGATACATTTGGCGCTGTCCTGCTACCCG
>JAIRRF010000261.1 GCA_031256115.1 Treponema sp. | reverse complement strand
ATGGGCGGGGGTAATCTTGACCGCCCCGGTACCGAATTCCTTGTTCACATAAGAATCCGCCACCACCGGCAGTTCCCATCCGACCAGAGGGAGCAATACATTTTTCCCAACCAGGTTTTTGTAACGTTCATCTTCCGGGTGAACCGCCACGGCGGTATCCCCCAGCATCGTCTCCGGCCGGGTTGTGGCAATTTCGATATAAGCGCCGGTTGAAACAGGATAACGGATGTGGTACATCTTTCCCGGCGTTTCTTCGTGATCTACCTCGTCGTCGGAAAGGGCGGTGCCGCAGGAACAGCACCAGTTTACCAGGTAATTTCCTTTATATAAAAGGTTTCTTTCATAAAGCGAAACAAACACTTCCCGGACCGCCCGGGAAAGGCCCTCGTCCAGGGTAAAGCGCTCCCGGGTCCAATCCACCGAAGCGCCGATTTTTGCAAGCTGGCGATCGATGATCGCCAGATGTTCCTTTGCAACCTTCCAGGTTTCTTCAACAAATTTTTCCCGACCAAGATCCTGGCGTTTAATTCCCTGTTCCCGAAGCCGTTTTTCCACCACATGCTGGGTGGCAATTCCCGCATGATCCGTGCCGGGCAGCCAAAGGGTTTTTTCGCCCCTCATTCGGCGGAACCGGATAATGATATCCTGGATAGAATTATTCAGGCCGTGTCCCAGGTGAAGTACGCCGGTTACATTGGGGGGGGGAATAACAATGGTAAAATGATGTTCCCCTGAAGAAGCGGCATTGTCTTTTTCATCCCTGCTTTCCGGAGGGGAACCTGCGGCGGGTGATTCAGGTCTAAAGGAACCGCTTTCTTTCCATAAACTATAAATCCGGTCTTCAAAACTTTTGGGGTCGTATGTTTTTTCCAGTTCAATTGTTTTCATTGTATGCCTTTCTTACTATATCAATGCCTGTTCAATTTCATCAATCACAGTGTCCGGCGTTGAAGCGCCGGCGCAGAGGCCGATGGTTTTGAATGCCCTGCACTCCGGGGGTAAATCGGCGGCGGTTTCCGCCAGCCATGCCGGTTTACCGCAATCCTCCGCAATGGAAAGAAGCCGCCGGGTATTGGCGGAATCTTTTCCCCCTGCGATGACAACTGCTTCCACCTGAGAACAAAGATCCCGCAGGGCATTTTGCCGTTCCCTGGTAGCATCGCAAATCGTATTTTTAATTTCCAAATCCGGAAAATATTCTTTCAATGCCTCCGCAATTAAACGATATTCATCCCCGGAAATAGTGGTCTGGCCGATCAAGGCGGTTTTTATGAAAAGACCGCCGTTTTTTCGCAGTTCCTGTTCCTTTATTTTTCCGGCGGCATGATCCGCTTCTTCGGGATTCCCTACAATAATACAGGGGGAAGCCAAATGGGCTGCACCGGCCATAATGTACCCGTAGATTCCCTTTAGTTCCGCATGATCCTTTTCTCCGGCCAGAAATACCAGGTATCCTTTTTTTGCCAGCGCAAAAGCCGTATTTTGATTCGCCTTAACCCGGGGACAGGTAGCGTCAATAATCCGGAACTTCCGTTTACGAAGGGTCTGTTCAACCCCGGGGCTGATCCCGTGGGCCCGGAGTATTATAACAGCCGATCCCGTAAATGCATCGGCATTATCAATTTCCGTCTCTTCAAGAATCTTTACACCCCGTCCGGCCAACGAAGCAAGAACCTGCGGATTGTGGATCAAAGGCCCCAGGGTGTACAGGGTTGTATTCCTGTCCTTAGGAGACGGCACGGCGTTAAACGCCGCAGCGGCATCAATTGCCTCGGCGGTCATTTCAACCGCCCGGCGCACCCCCATGCAGAACCCTAAAACCTTTGACCGGATAAGCAATTAAGCCTTTACCGCCCCATCCTCCGGGGCTTTCCGTTTGAACTTCTTTTCCCAAAGGAGGACAAAGTTATTGGCAATAAATATGGTGGAATATACCCCGGAAACCAGACCTGCCAGCAGGGCAAGCGCAAAATCCTTCATCGATCCGGTGGTAAAAATGTAAAGAGAGATCACTGCCAGCATCGTAGTTATGGTTGTAATAAATGTCCGGCTCAGGGTTTCGGTTGTTGCCCGGTTCAGCAAAGTTTCAAAATCTTCATCGGGATATATTTTAAAATTTTCCCGGATCCGGTCAAAAACAACAATCTTATCGTTGATGGAATACCCCAGGATTGTAAGGATTGCCGCGATAGTGGTGGTATTGAATTCCATTCTTGTCCAGACAATAAAGGCAATCATGATTAAAGCATCGTGTACAATAGCCATGATCGCTCCAACTGCATATTGAATTCTGAAACGTATGGCCGCATAGAGAAGGATTAAGAGCAGTGTACCGCCTAACAGCCAAACCGCCTGATCCGCCAGGTTTTTGGAAAACCGGGAACCTACGTAATTGGAACTGGTGACTACAACTTCTCCCTGGCCAAAATGCTTCTGTAAAACAATGCCGATATCGGCGGCGTTAAAATTCGCTCCAATGTCGCTGTCCTGCATACGGATCATAAAACGCCGTTCCTCCGGTTCTCCCAGAATCTGGACCGCCGGGGTTCCGAAGGATGTAAGTGCGGTACGTAATTCTTCCAACGGAACCGGTCCGGCCCCCGGAGGAAGATAATGAATCCAGTAATTACCCGAAACCTCGGGCAGTATCGGTGTAACCTGGGTATCCAGCATTAAGACCTTAAAAGGCGAGGTTCCTGAAAAAACAGAGACAGCGCTTATGCCTTCCGCCTGGCCTACCGCCTGGGTAAAGGCTTCTATGGTGCTGTAATCGGAGAGGAGGTACTGGGCGCTATAACCCTGGACTCCCACACCGGAAACGGTGATTGTCAGGCCTGTATTATTCAGAGAAACCACAGCGTTACCCGGACCGGTATAGGCAAGACTGAAGGCCCGCGGGGCCAGTTGGACTTCCTGGATCAAGCCCGCCCGGAAATCGATCCCCATGTTAAACCCATCTTTAAAGGAATACCCAACCAGGCCGGAAATAATCAAAGCCAAAGAAAAAACAGCGCCTGGAATAAAAAGACGGGAAAAGTGTATTATGTGTTTCATATCGTTCCCCCGGCTTCCGTATTCTGCTTAATCAACCAGCTCACCTTTAAGTCTTTGGTTCCCATCACATCGGTGCTGAAATCAAACATAAGCCGGGAAACAAAAAGTGCCGTGAAGACCGAAGAAAAGATCCCAATAGACAGGCTAACCGCAAAACCCTTGATTGGACCGGTACCCAACTGCGAAAGAAAGAGGGCCGCAATAAGGGTAGTAATATTGGAATCCATGATCGACCAGAAGGCCTTATTAAAGCCTGCATCTATCACAGCCCGGCGGCTCTTGCCCAGCCGTTGTTCTTCTTTCATACGTTCAAAAATAATTACACTGGCGTCCACTGCCATACCAATGGTAAGAATAAATCCGGCAATACTGGGAAGCGTCAGGGTAAAATTAAAAGCCGAAAGAATACTGAACATCAGGTAAATATTCAGTATCTGGGCAACCACCGCATTAATTCCCGCAGAACGGTAATACAAAAGCATAAAAATCAAAACCGCCGCCATGCCCCCCAGCAGGGCATAAAGCCCCCGGGTTATTGTATCCGCCCCCAAAGAAGGGCCGATGGACTGCTGGTTAACCACATCCAGTTTTACCGGCAGGGCCGCGCTTCTGAGGACCGTGGCAATATTGTTTGCTTCTTCAACGCTGAACCTGCCGCTTATTCTGACCGAATCCCGGATTGCATCGTTTATTGTGGCGATGGTTTTAATCCGGTTATCCATAACTATAGCCAGAGACTTCCCCCTGTTGGCGGAAGTGAATTCATAAAAAATATCCCCTCCCGCCGAATCAAGAACAAATGATACGCCAGGTTCGTTAGTCCGGTTGTCCCGCTCGGCGGAGACATGCTGAATATGGCTGCCGTCCAGGGCGACCTCTTTTTTTACCGCTGCGTAACCGGTAAATTCATCCAGTCCGTAGCGATCCTTCCTATAAACCCCAAAGACCAGCACATCGTCTCCTACCAGATCCGGAACAGAAAGGGTGCCGTCTTCATTTGGGGAAAAACCCGGATTTGTCCTTAAGTAATTGTTGAATGCCTGGGTAGCTTCCGGATCTTCCAGGCGGAAAGAAAGCCCCCCGGATTCCATGATAATCGACTTGATTCGTTCCGGGTCCTGGACACCCGGAATTTCTATGTAAATTTGATCCGATCCCTGCCGGCGGATTACCGGCTCGGTAAGGCCGAAACGGTCCACCCGTCCGCTCAGCACTTCCAGGGTCTGCCCAAACAGTACCTCCCTGTCTTGATCGTTTAGGGCTCTGTCATACCGGGCCCTAAAAGTTTCATTCAATGCATCCATATCGCCCTGCAGAACTATAGAAAGCCCCCCGGAAAGATCAAGTCCAAGTTGAACGGCATTTTGCTGTAGGTTTTTTAATTTAAGCAGCCTGTCCGCATAACGGGTTTCCAGCAGATTTTGGACATCGCTGCGGGTAAAAACCTTTAAGACCGCCACGGCATCCCAGGTTTCCGGAAGAGACCGGCTCTGGTAGGCTTTTTTTGCCGCATCTATCAGGAAATCCATGCCCTCCGGAAGGGCGCCTCCGCTACGGGCGGCGATGGTCAGCTTTTCCAAATCCTGCCCCGCAGTCCGGCGGGCATAATCCCGAATCTGTTCCCGGGAACCCATAGCCAGGGCTTGTTCATCCCTGGGAACAAAAAAGTACCACCGGGCGGTGGGGTATAAAAAGAGAAAACAAACGCCTATTACGAAAAGAATGATGAAAAACCGGAACCGTTTTCGCATTGTTAACCGGCGCTCTCCCCGCCATCTCCTTTCTCTTTAACCGAAGCAATGGCGCTCCGGGAAAACTCCAGCTTACAGTTTTCATCCACTTTAAGAATTATGGTAGTTTCTCTGACATTCTGGATTACACCGTGAACACCCCCAATGGTTACCACCTTGTCGCCTTTTTTCAGATCCTCCAGCATACGTTTGGTATCTTTTTGTTTTTTATTTTGGGGCCGTATGATCAGGAAGTAAAAAATACCAAAAATCGCTACAAAGGGCAAAAGACCCATCAGGCTTTGCATGCCACCCCCCTGACCTCCGCCGGGAGCGCCCATTAGCAGAGAAAAGACAAGATTATTCATATACCATCCTTAAAATTAGCTAAAACCAGCCTAGCACAGAAAAA
>JAIRRF010000158.1 GCA_031256115.1 Treponema sp. | reverse complement strand
TAAATCTCATTGATTACTTGCTCAAACCGTAAATGTCTCTCATATCCGTTCATAGCCCCTTTTTGATCCTAACGGTATTTTGGGCTCTCAGCTAGCTTAAGTTTATGATGTTGTGCCTGGCAGCATTAATGCCGCTTAATAAGGTGTCAGTCACCTTTCAAAAAGTCAAAAACACCCCTAAAACCGCCAAGTGTTCCAAGACTCGCCATAAGACTATTTGTCGACGAATAAAATACCAGGCTGAGAACTATACCTATAATCACGAAAATCAAACACGCGCGGGCGAAGTTACGCTTGTTTTGATTGTTACAACTGAAGAAAGCCCAAACAATACAGATAACCAGACCGATGAGAGGAATGCTCATTAAAAGCGCCGCGATTACATAAGAGCCTACGCTCATGACTGAGCCGGAAAGTGTTTTCTTTTTAGCCATAATTCTTTCTCCTTTTTTACAAATTTTCTCACGCAAAGGCCAAAGGAGCGGAAAAAGAATTCACCACGAACCAGCACGAACCACACAAATAAGGAAAAGATACCGATGCAAGGGTTCGTTGGTTGGAGGCAAAAATCTTCTTGATTCCCCTGTCGCCTTTTTTACTACCGCCTTGTATAAGTATTGGTATAAGATCCAGAGGTATCTCTGCCTGACACAGTAACGGTTTGTCCGTTTGCGCTCATGGTGAATGTGGCATTCCCCCAGCTCGTACCTAAAGCAACAGTAGGAGCGTTTGTATTATAATCAACAAGTAAACTTTGCCCGGACCATGTTAAATTACCGGTACTTGATAAACTCCGCCATACTTGTACGCCAACTTTAATATAACCTTTGTTCACGGCATCAGTTCCCAGAGCACCATAAGAACCAAGTCTACTAATAACACTAGTACTGCCGCTTGCAGTAATTTGTTCCCCACTTCTACTTTCTTCCCAAATGCCGTTAAGCGAGTAGCTGCTTCCGCTCCTTGTATAAGTATTAGTATAAGTTCCAGAGGTATCTCTGCCTGATACAGTTAATGTTTGTCCATTTGCGCTCATAGTGAATGTGGCATTCCCCCAGCTCGTACCTAAAGCAACAGTAGGAGCGTTTGTATTATAATCAACAAGTAAACTTTGCCCGGACCATGTTAAATTACCGGTACTTGTTAAACTCCGCCATACTTGTACACCAATTTTAATATAACCTTTACTTACGGCATCAGTTCCCAGAGCACCATAAGAACCAAGTCTACTAATAACACTAGTACTGCCGCTTGCAGTAATTTGTTCTCCACTTCTATTCTCTACCCAGACGCCGTTAAGCGAGTAGCCGCTACCACCGCCTCCGCCTCCGCCGGTTCCACCGCCGTCATCGCAGGCGACCATTGAGAAGGTGATTAACGCCACTAATGTTATAAACCCGAATAACTTAAGTATCTTTTTCATACAATACTCCTTGGTTTTGATAAGGCCCCACCCTATAAAATATCAGAAAATAATGGTAAAAAACGAAAGGTTAACAATAATTAACCTTTTTTAAGGGTTTTTAGGCTCAAATTTGCTCAAAAACGTAGCCTTCACGGCGTGATGCAGTGATTGTGTACCCGGAAGGCTCGATTTTTTTTCGTATATTGGAAATAGTAACTTTAAGTGTGTTTTTGTCGTCCCTTATGCTCTGTTTCCATACATTTTCATAGATTGTTTCCGCGCTCATGGTTTCTCCTTCGTTCTGCATAAGCAAGAGCAGGACGGCAAATTCTTTCTGCTTTAATAACAGATCTCTGTTTTCCCTGTCTGAGTTAATGAAGGCTCTGCCAGCTATAATGTCAAAGGAAAGGGAGCCTTTTGCCAGAGATTTGGGAACTACGGCTGTTTGGCTTAATGATGTCTCAATCCTGGCCAGTAATTGGTTGCGCTCCGCAACCGTTGTTTCCAGCTGCCTGTACATTCCCCGGAAGCGGTTGTACAGGGTAAAAGTCATCCCAATTTGAACCGCGCAGGTTGAGTATATAAAAAGCATATAAGAGTTATAGAAAAACAAAGCATCCAGAATTTCGTAAATCCCGCAGATGTAGATTATTAAAGCCCCAATGCAAATGTTGACGATAGGCGTATCAAACGGTGGCCTGTTTTTGTCCCAAAAATAGAAATAAATAATGTTGTAAAAGACAAGAAAGGAAAAATAGATAAAAAGAAAACCGTACCATATAATCCCAAAATCATCGTTGTACGCTGGGGCAAAAAAAACCGTGGTCGATTGGGTTGCGACGGTGAAAATAAGATAGCCCTTTGTAACCCTGGTCAGCTTGCCTCTCACCAGAGACTCAAAGAACATTCCGAATATGGGTATCGACAGGCTTAAGCTACAGTTTCTTAGGCGGAAGGTAATGTCTGAATTGGGAATGAGGGCATTAATTATACTGTGGTTTGCGATAGTAAAAATAAAGAGCATCATGGAGAAAATGCTAAAGTAGAGATTAAACAGTTCGCTTTTTTTTCTGTTTGTCAGGAAGATCATAAGATATACGATGCAGGTTAAACCGAAAAAGGCGCAAAGGACTAAATAAAGGATGTTCCGGTGCCGGTTTTCAATGAAGTGGTAATCGTCCAGATAATGGGGCTTATGGGCGAGCCCTGTATATAAGTGGGCGGGGTCTCCTATAATTCGAAGGGCCAGGATATTGGTTCCCGGAACTATTAGGGAACTGTCCATCGGGAAATATACATGCCGCCACCTGCGGCGTTCAATAATCTGGCTTTCATCATCAAGGTGCATGTGCGAACGGACAAGGGTTCCGTTTAAATAGATTTCCCAGTTTTCTCCTATTGCGGCAAAGTACAATCCGGGGAGTACCGCAGGGTTAGCTCTCAAATAAGCCATTGCATTACTGTCCATTTCCACCGGAAAAATAATGGTGAATTCTTCCGCCGTGTTTCCAAAGGGGGAAAGAAACCTGCGTTTGGGAATGTCAGGAAAGGGGGCGTCTACGATCCGCAGCGGTCTTGATTCAAAAAGCACCCAATTTACAGGAATTGAATTTAGTTCTGCCGGGTCAAAGCCTCGCCTGATCCAGGCGGGGCCGTCCATAAGATTACGATAGAAGGGGCCGCTTCCGCTTTTCCTCGTGACAATTTGCTCATTCCACGCATAAAATACCATCAGCATCATGGCGGCTGTGTAGAAGACGGGGATTAGGTATTTGGTCAGGTTTTTGCTGCCAGTCACCGTTTCTTCTCATTCAGGGTTTTCTTGACTGGCCAAATATCGGGTCAAAGTATTTTTCCATGGCCACTTTTTTTATTAGCAATTTTATCACCCACCGGTAGATAAAGAAAGACGCTACAATGGAAATAAAGAACATGACAGGTAATCCCCAGGCATTTTCCGGAAATATAAAATAGAGAAATTTGCTGTAGAGTACCAGCATGACAAGAAAACAAAGCACGGTAACGATGATATTGAACAGAGTCGCTCCAATAATAAACAATAAGGTATTGGTTTTTTTGTTCACTTTGCTTTTTGTGGCTTTAGCATTGAAATCAATAATATGCAGCAGCAAATTACCACGCTCGAATCCGCTACATTGAATGTGGGCCATCTCTCCATGCCGAATAGTCCGTAAAATTTTACGCTGACAAAATCCACCACTCCTTCTTCCCTGAAAATTCTGTCAATGATGTTGCCTGTTCCTCCGCCGATTATCCCCGCTATGGCCCAGCGCTGGAGCGTGGTAAAATCTGTAGTTTTAAAATAATACAGGGCCAAAAGGATCAACACTGCGATGGGAACAATTGTAAAAAGAGCCAAACGGTAGGGGTGTGGGATGCCGTCGCCAATGCTGAAAGCTATGGCTTTGTTTCTTACGTGGTATAAAAACACAATTTCATTGTCGAACACGTCTTTGATAAAGGTCCCTGGTTCGGGCCAGTTGGCAACTATGTAAGCTTTGCTTATCTGATCCAGAATGATAACCATTGCGGTCAAAGAGAAAGGTAAGATGTAACTTTTGCCTTTGCTATCCATTTAACCCTCACAAACCTGTTGGCACATCAATAAATTCCGAATCAATTTTAAGCTGATTCACACATTCTTCCATCATTCGCCTGACCCCCCATACCTCAGTGCTGTAATGTCCGCCGGCAATAATGTTCAAACGGCCTTCCAGTGCGGCGTGATACACCGTATGGGAGCTTTCCCCTGTAACGTAAAGATCAACCTTTTCTTCCAGAGCCTGAAAAGCTTCAATCGCTGCTCCTCCGGATATAACCGCGCAGCTTGCGCTTTCTTTTTTTCCAAAAGGAAAAACTCCGACTGGCGGGCGGTTCATAAAACTAATCTTCTTTACAGCTTCTTCGACAGTCAGGGGTTTGGAAAGTTTTCCCTTGTATCCTACTTTGCGGCCGTGATAAAAACCAAAAGGCTCTTTATCCTGAATGCCCAAAAGCTCCGCCAGTACAGCGTTGTTTCCCAGTTGAGGGTGCTGATCAAGAGGC
>JAIRRF010000083.1 GCA_031256115.1 Treponema sp. | reverse complement strand
GGAATAACAAAAAGAGTCATAAAAGTACTGACCGTAAGACCGCCCACGAAGGTTTTGGCTATTGGCTGAATGGTTTCCGCACCGGGACCGGGAAAAAATGCGATGGGGGTCATACCAAGAATTGTGGAAAGGCTGGTCATCAGGATTGGGCGCAGGCGGTTTCGGCCCGCTTCCATGCAGGCTTCCCGGACTTTCATTCCCCTGAACCGTAAGGTATTGGTATAGTCCACCAGGACAATGCCGTTGTTCACCACAATCCCAACCAGTGCGATGACCCCTATAACGGAGAAAAGAGACATGGGCTGGTTTCCTATTTTATAAATCCAGATAACCCCAATAAAGAGCAAAGGTATCGAAAAAAAGATAATTAATGGGTCCACAAAAGATTCAAACTGGCTCGCCATGACTCCGAAGACCAGGAACACAGCCACGGCAATAATCATTCCGTAACGGGCCATGAATGATTCCACCTCCGCAGCTTCACCCAAATAACGGATCGTCACTCCTTCCCGGTAAATCAGATTATCATTTATGGTTGTTTCCAGGATTTTCTGAAAATCCGTAACCGCCATGCCCGGAGCCAGCCCTCCGGTGATCCTGACTACCCTTTCCCGGTTTTCCCGGCGTATCGACGTTGGAGCCCGTCCTTCGGTGATTGCTGCCATGTTTGAAAGGGGTATCCGGTCGCCGTTTCTGTTCACAATAAAAATAGCATCCAAATTGGGAAGTCCTTCCCTGTCCTGTTCCCGAAGCATTACAACTATATCCGTCAGCCTTTCTCCTATGGTCATGGTGGTGGCATTATATCCGTTCATGGCGGTTTTTATTTCCTGTGCAATGGCAGAAACAGAAACCCCCAAAGTTGAAGCCCGGTCACGATCAATGCTGATATTAAGCTGGGGCGCCCCTTCGTCCAGGTTGATCGCAGGATTTTCCACCTCCGGCAATTGGCGTATTATTATTCCTAAAATATCATTGGCAGTATCCATTAATAAATTGTAGCTTCGTGAACTGACGGCGATTTCAATGGCTGAAGTGGTACCCATACCCCGGCCTGCTCTGAAGGCAAAACTCGCTCCGGGTATGGAAGAAGTATAGGGAAGCAGTTTCTGCTGGATTGTTTCGGGAGTATCGATCTGCTGGGCCGGCGGAGGCAGGGTTATCTGGATGGAACCCTGGCTGCCTCCGAAAAAACCTCCGCCTCCGCTGCGCTGCGCTGTAAGAACTATATTGGTATACCCTTCTATTTTCTCTTTTATTAATGCTTCCAAATCACGGAGTATTCCTTCGGTAATTTCTATTGTAGTACCTCTGGGAAGGGTTACGTTAATGTTCACATTATCGTCGGTTCTCATCCGGAATCCCATGTTTATCCCCACACTGGAAAACTGCATAAGAGAAAATACCAGAATCAAGGTAATAAAGACAATGACCAGTACCCGGTGGTTTAAGCAGTAATCCAATCCCTTTTTGTAGCCGTTTTCCAAAAACCGGAAAAAACCTTCCATTCTGTCATCTATCCGCTTAAGAAATTTATTTTTCAGCGGTTTTTGACTCCTGGTTTCCAGATGCAGTACCGGACCGCAAAGAACAGGTACCAGGGTTACCGCCACCGACAGAGAACAAATCAAAGAAATAACCACGGTAAATATCAAATCGCTGAACATCTGGCCCATTTGCTCAAGATCGTTTTTATAGATGATCAAAGGAATAAAAACACAAAGCGTAGTTGCCGTAGAAGCTATAATTGCCCGGAGCATTTCTTTGCTTCCCAGAATTGCAGCAATTGTATGTTTTGTTCCCCGTTCCCGGTATCTGTAGATGTTTTCCAGAATAACAATGGATGCATCCATAGTCATCCCCATACCCATGATTAGCCCGGTCATGGTAAGGAGGTTTACGGTAAAACCAAAGACAGCCATGCCCATCAGGGTAAGCAGTATGGAAATAGGAATGGAAAGCCCGATGATCAAGGTACCCTTGATGCTCCGGAGAAACAGCAAGAGGACTAACATTGCCAGGGCTGCCCCCTGGGTGGCATTTGAATAAACCTGATTCAAAGTGGCAGTAATCATCGTAGTATTATCTGAAAGTACAGCCAATGTAATTCCCTGGGGAAGGTTGCTATTAATTCCATCCAGGGCATTTTTAACCCGCCGGGCCACTTGAACCTGATTACTGTCGCTTTCGGCGGAAATCTGGATATACACTCCGGTCTGGCCGTTTACATAAACCCGGTTGACATTTTCATTGAATCCCAGAGAGATATCCGCCACATCCTCCAGACGAATTACCCGGGAACGGTTCCCGGACGGGTCCGCCGCTGTAATTGTTTTAACAACGATTCGTTTTACCTGGGAAAGATCCGTTAATTCCTGACTGGTCATAAGCTGATATTCCCTGATCCCGCCCCGTGTAATGCTGCCTCCGGAGGTGAGGATGTTTTGTCCCCGAAGGGCGGAAGTAATATCGCTAAAACCCAGATTAAAAGCAGCCAAACGGTTCAAAGCTACTTCTACTTTTACAACTTGAACAGCTCCGCCGGTTACGGAACTGGATGCTACTCCTTCGATACGTTCCAAATCTGCCTGTATTTCATCCTCTGCAAACCGGCGAAGCTGATCCGGCGGATAACTGCCCCTGACCACAAGCCGCATGATTGGCAGGGCGGACAAATCAAAACGGCGGGCCGTTGGATTCCCCGCTCCGTCAGGAAGCGAATTAGACAGCCGGTTAGCCAGGGTTTGGGCATCAGCCATGGCCTTGTCCATATCCGTCCCATAGGCAAATTCCAGGGTAATATTGCTGGACTCAAAACTGGAATTACTGGTTATCCGGGTCAGGTATTTTGAAGAAGAGAGAGCCCTTTCCAGTGGTTCCGTAAGGTTTCGTTCCACATCCTCGGGTCCCGCACCGGGAAAAGAAGTATTAATCGAGAATACCGGCCGCGCCACCGAAGGATAAAGATCCAGGGCAATCCGGGGAACCAAGGTTGCCGCTATACCCATTACCAGAGCATAGATTACAATAATGGTTACTGGTCGTTTAACCGAATATTCTTCGATGGTCACAACCTACTCCACTATCCTTACCGCATCACCGTCTGTTAAAAAATTCTGTCCCATAATAACTACCTGATCATTCAATTTCAGGCCAGTAAGAATTTCCACCATGGTTTCACTTTCAAGCCCCAGGGTAACTTCCCGCCGCCGTGCGGCTGTGGAATTCTCCGGGACAACAAAGACAATCCAGGCCCCATAGGTATTAATTAGTGCTGTTCTGGGAATTACCGGTACATTTATTCTGGAATTGGTAACCAGGCTTACCGTGGCAAACATCCCAGCCAAGATCCGGGGGTCTATCTGGCCGTTCTCGCCCGGCAAAAGGCGGAGCCTGATCCGCAGGGTTCGGCTTGCGGGATCCAGTACCGGAGAAAGCTCATCTATTTCCGCAGTAAATATTTCGCCGGGCATTGCCTCAAAACTGACCTGAGCAGGAAGGGACCTCTGTACGGCAACAGAAAACCGTTCCGGTACATGGGTTTCAATACGAAGATCCGCGAGATTTCCTATTACACAGATTACCGAGCTGGTTTGCAGGGTATCTCCGGTATTTACCGGAACGGATACTACTACACCGGAAACCGTGGAAGTGACAGGATTATTAAAAAAGGAATCCCCCGGCCGGGATGGATCTACCAGGGCAACTACCTGCCCCCGGTTTACCCGGTCTCCGGCTCTGACCCTAAGTTCAGTTACTTTTCCCGCCAGGGTGGGATAAATCGAAACCTGGGAAGATGAAAGTACATCTCCGTTAAGGATCACAGAGTTTTTTACATCCCCCAGGATTACGGGAGTAACACGGATCGCCGTACCGGAACGCTCTCCCCGTTGGCCACCCGGCGGGCCGCCTTGCCCCCCGCCGCCTTGTCCT
>JAIRRF010000048.1 GCA_031256115.1 Treponema sp. | reverse complement strand
GCTCCTGGTACAACAAACAGACCGGAAGTTGCTGGAAAAATGGGAAGTTGTAACCGAGGCTGTTCCAGATAATGCGGATATGGCGGATCTGATCTTTGGGTTAAGGGCTGTATGTTTTGTAAAGAGTAATGCCATTGTGGTTGTAAAGGATCGCAGTACCCTGGGTATTGGCGGGGGGCAAACCAACAGGATCTGGGCGGCGGAGCAAGCCCTGTCACGGAGCGCTGCCGCAGTACAAAGAACGGCGGAGAACCCTGCTCTGACGGGGAAGATGATAGCAGACGGTAAAGCTGCCAGGGTACTTGCCTCGGATGCTTTCTTTCCCTTTTCCGATGTAGTGGAAACAGCAGCAAGTGCAGGGATAAAAGCAATTATCCAACCCGGAGGTTCAATCCGGGATAACGAGTCTATTGAAGCATGCAATAAATACGGTATTGCCATGGTCTTTACCGGCACCCGGCATTTTAAGCATTAAATGCATCAGTATTTGTAACCATATACTGGTGGGGGAAGGTGTACCCATTCAGACCATGCAAGGTTGACCATATTCGTGGTCAATAATATGAGTCGCATTTTCCAATGCACGCTCTGGTAGGGTATAACGGTATTAATAAGCTCAATTGCCACTACATGGCATGCAAATAAAGCATCTATAGAAATCAACCATGATCATCAAGCACTTGGCAAGGTAAACGCTTCCAAGAAACCCTAATCATCTTTATACTGTAACAATGACCAGGGGAATTTTAATTGCCGGTAATGAATCTTCCCTTCTTACCGCCCTCTGTGCAGAAGCAGCCAAACGGGTAGAAAAATATGCTGTCACATTTATTCCCAGGGAACATAAACCGGAGCTTCCCCGGAAGACTCTTTCGGACAGACAAATTGTTCTGGACTGGAATCCTTCCAGCCCTGTTTCCGCCAAGACTCTGATACTTTCCTGTATAAACCAAATGGAGCATCTTGACGATGCTGTTCTTGTTTGTAGTCCTCCGGCATACAGGAAAAAATCGGAAGACTTTTCCATAGAGGAAATTGACTATTTTATAGACCGTAATATCAAGGGCTGGTTTTTTCTGGTCCGGGAACTAACGACAACTTTTACTGCCCGCAAACAGGGAACCCTGTCGCTGGTACTTTCGGCTGAACCAGGTTTCGGTCCAAAAGATGATGAACCCGATTTTACCGGCCCCGTGGCTGCTTCTGCCTTTCGTTCTTTTGCTCGCGGGGTATTGCTTTCATCTCTGAACTATCCTTTTAATGTTCTTGGTTTTTCTACACCCAGGCCGGGTGAGGAAAATGCATATGCTGCCTATATTTTCAAAACCATGGAAGAGAACAAACGGAATTCCGGTAAATGGCACAAATTCAGCAAACTCTTAGGTTTTTTTGGCCGTTAAAACTGTTTAAGAAAAATACCCTACTCCGGCTTCAAAAATCCGCTGTACCTTATTACCCGGTATGTTGATGTGAACAAATAGCCCCCGGCGTTCCGAGTGTCCCATTTTGCCAAGTATTCTTCCGTCAGGACTGGTTAGGGCTTCAATTGCATAGTCCGATCCGTTAGGATTGTCTGGCCCGGCCAGGGCGGGTTTTCCGTCACAGTCCGAATAGCAAAAGGGAACCTGCCCCGCCTTAAAAAGAGATTCTGCCTCGGCCCGGCTGATTACCAACCGTCCCTCGCCGTGGCTTACCGGCAGAATATGGACAGTTCAGGGTTCTTACAAAGCAAGCCAGGGAGACGCCGACGGCATTACTACAGTCCGGGCCATCCGCGATACATGACGTCCTATATGGTTGTTGGTAAGCGCGGGGGAATGTTCTGTCAATTCTGTAAAAGCGCCGTATGGAATTAATCCCAGCTTGATAAGGGCCTGGAATCCATTACATATTCCGAGCATTAGGCCTTCCCTCTTTTCCAGCAATTCCTGTACTGCATCGGCAATCGCCGGTGACCGGAAGACATTCGCAATAAATTTACCCGATCCGTCAGGCTCATCTCCGGCGCTGAAACCCCCGGAAAGTGCGAGAATTTGCGCCTCTGCAATAGCCTCTGCCAATTCCGTAATCGAAGCGGCAATATCATCGGCATTACGATTTCTGAATACCGTTATTTTTGTCTTTGCCCCGGCTTCGCTGAAAGCCTTCTCCATATCCCATTCACAATTGGTCCCCGGAAAAACCGGAAGCACCGCCAAAGGCCGGGAAGATGAAGAGTGACGGATAGCGGAGGAAATAACAGAAAGTGGTGACGGAGTATTAACAGACACATATTCCATAAATTGAAGGGGTGGTGTCTGAAAAGTTTGAAAAACTTGTTCGGACACCTTCTTTAGTGCCGGCGGTACTTTTACGGTCTGAGGATAAACCTGGGCAAGGGGCGATTCAAAAGCATGCCGCAGTTCCCATAAAGGACATTCAACAAAAGAAAGTTCTGCGGATGAACCGGCATTATTGTTGTTTGGAATGCCGGTACCGGCTGTGATTCGAAAAACCGGTTCTTCTATGGTTATGGCCGCTTTTTTCCATACGGCATCACACAATAACTCCGTTAAAATTTTTTCCCCGCCGGCATTATTCAAAATCTCTCCGTCCAGTTCTGCCAATACAGCGCCGGGATAGTTTTTTTCATCGATCAGATCCGGCAGATCCAAACAATCGGCCGGGACTTCAATGCCTGTCATATTGCCGAAAGCCATCAGGGCCAGGGCGGCGGCGATGCCTCCGGCTCCTGCCGGATAAGCGGCTTTTACGAGGTTCCGCTCAGTCAGGGTGGCAAGTCCTTTCATAGTGGCCTTAAACACTGCCCACTCATCACGGTCAGGTTTGCCATACAAAAGGATGATAGGGTTCCCTGCTTTGCCGCTGAGGGCGCCGGATCGGATTGAAGCTGCATCGGCGGTTCCTACAGAAAACACAACCAGTGTTGGAGGAACCGACAGATCTATGCCGTTGCCCGGATCCCGGTAAGTGCCGGACATGGAATCCTTGCCGCCGATGGCGGGAACTTCCAGGGCAAGCTGGGCTTCCAGGGCGCCAAGTAAAGCTGCAACAGGTTTGCCCCAGGATTCGGAACTTTCCATCCGCTCAAAGTATTCCTGCATGGAAAGGCGGGCTTTCCGGTAATCGCCGCCAAGGCAGGCAAATTTCGCCAACGATTCCTTTACCGCAGCTTTGGCTCCTTCGAAAGGGCCCGCCTCCATCAGTGCGGGATCAAAACCAAAACTCATAATACTCGCTGTGAGACAGCCGCGTTTCGCCGGAAGCAGGGCCGCCATGCCGCATTCGGGAGTACCCTGTTCTTTTCCTCCCCAGGGAAATAAAACGGAGGCTGCCCCAATGGATCCGTCAAACTGTTCCTGTAGGCCCCTCCTGGACCCGCTGCGAAGGGAACCAAGTTCTTCTTTTAGTTTTTCCATCAAAGAACGAGGCGTCGCAGTGCATTTCCGGTTTCCTGTTTTGGCTTGTCCGGTATTTCCATTTGAGACGTTGATCAGCGCCTGGGCGGAACGGGGAGAGCCGCTTGTATCAAGAAAGCGCCGGGAAAGATCCACTATGGTTTTTCCCTGCCAGATCATCCGCAGCCTGGCTTTCGCGGTTTCTGTACTGCTTACCCTGGCGATCACCACCGCATCCAGGTTTTCCGCCGCCGCTTTACGGATAAGTATTTCGGCATCTTCCGGAGCCGCAACCACCGCCATCCG
>JAIRRF010000005.1 GCA_031256115.1 Treponema sp. | reverse complement strand
TGGATGGGCCAGACCGGTCCAGTTCAATCCCGGAAATTTACGCAACCCTAGGCGGGACAAAGCGATCATCGCGGCGGCAGGCCCGCTTTCCAACTTGATTTTGGCCCTTATCCTTGCCGGCTTTGTAAAAATTTTGCTAATTCTCCCTGGGTATGCGGCTTCTTTCAATGGAATTGTACTTTCGATCCTTGATTCTGTTCTTTTTTTCCGTTTTTATCCTGATCCTTTGTACCGTTATTACCGCCCTGTCGGTCAGAAAAAGCCATAATGTTGCTGTGGATATTTTTACCAGGGGCGGAATTATTCTTGCCCAAAAAGCTGCCGCCATGATCGACGGCGACAGGTTTGAATCATTAAGTAAATCCCTGGATGCCGGGGATCCATTTTATGAAGAAACACGCCAGGCGCTTTTTAACATGTGGGAAGACTCTTCCGTTCAGTACATTTATACCATGGCTCCCTACAAGGGAACTATTTTCCACTACATCATCGACGGTTCGGGAGAAAAGGATTCCGCCGAATTTTCAGCCCTGGGGAAAGAGGAAGATACATCCGGATACGGCTCTTCCTTCGAAAAAACCTGGCAGTTAAAAACCGGCCATCACAGTTCCCTTGAAAAGAGTGATTGGGGTTATCTTATTTCTGTCTATGAACCAATTTTGAATTCCCGGGGCAGCATGGTAGGAATTGTCGGCTGTGATTTTGACGCACAGTTTCTCTATGATTCGATAAAATCCCAGATTATTGAGCAGATTATTCTGGGGATTTTTTTCGCCGCCGCCGGAGTGGGGATCATGGCCCTGTTATTACGCCTTATTTTTGTCCGTTTAGGCTATATCAAAGAAATACTTGCCGTTATTGCCCAGGGCGAAGGAAACTTGTCTTCGAGGTTAAAAATCAAAAGAAATGATGAAATTGACGTAATGGCCGGTTTTTTTAATAAAACTTTGGACAGGGTCAGCGAAATGGTTGTTCTTATAAAAGATCAAACTATTAACCTTTCCAACGTTGGCCATGAGCTCTCGGAGAATATGAATCAGACTTCCGTTGCCGTAACCGAGATAACCAACAATATCCAAAACATCAAAAACCAGGTTATAAACCAGTCTGCTTCCGTAAATGAAACCAACACCACCATGCAGCATGTGGTGGAAAACATCGACCGCCTTAATTCCCAGGTGGAGGCCCAGACAAACAGTGTTTCCCAGTCATCCTCGGCAATAGAAGAAATGCTGGCAAATATCCAAAGCGTTACCAATACCCTGGTTAAGAATGCGGAAAACGTCCGGCGCCTTACGGATGCTTCGGAATTAGGCAGGAACAGTCTGGATAGTGTTTCCCTGGACATCCAGGGGATAGCCAAGGAGTCCGAGGGCCTCCTTGAAATAAATGCAGTCATGGAGAATATCGCCGGCCAGACCAACCTGCTTTCCATGAACGCCGCCATTGAAGCCGCCCACGCCGGAGAGGCGGGAAAAGGGTTTGCAGTGGTGGCCGGTGAAATACGCAAACTCGCCGAGTCTTCCAGCCGGCAGTCCAGGACTATTTATACGATACTCAAGAAAATAAAAGAATCCATCGATCAGATAACCAGGTCAACTTCCGCTGTAATGGACAAATTCCAGGATATAGACTCGGAAGTACGGACCGTCTCTGAACAGGAATCAAATATTCGCAGTGCCATGGAAGAACAAAGTGTCGGAAGCAAGCAGATTATTGAAGCCATAGGTCTGCTCCAGGAAATTACCCGGCAGGTTAAGGACGGTTCGGCAGAAATGCTTGAAGCCAGCCAGCAGGTTATCAGGGAAGGCAATAACCTTACCAAAGCTGCGGCAGAAATTTCCACCGGTATTAACGAGATTTCATCAGGCGCAGATCACATTAATTCTGCGGTAGGGCGGGTCCACAATGCCAGTGAAAACAACCGGGAACATATCGAAGCTCTTTCCAGGGAAGTACAGCGATTCAATGTTGAAAATACCACGGTATATACCTGGAATAAAACCTTTGCCGTTGGGCATGAATTAATTGACAACCAGCATAAGGAATTATTCGGCGCCCTGAACAATTTTATAAAAGCCTGTGACGCCGGGAACAAAGAAGATTTTAACAATTGCATAAGTTTTCTGGGTAATTATGTGGTAAAACATTTTGCAGAAGAAGAAGAAATACAAAAGTCCTTTGATTACCCGGATTATCCTCATCACAGACAAATACACGAGGATTATAAGACGGCTGTCGGAGGTTTTGCGGCAAAATGGCTGGCTGCCGGCCCCTCGGATGAAGTTTTAAAGGAGATAAGGACGCATATCGGCAGCTGGCTGGTCAACCATATCAAAGCCCAGGATGTAAAAATTGGAGCTTTTATCAGAAGCAAAAAGGATGTAAAATAAATTTTATGTTGTCCAGGGCGGATTTTATTTTTACCATTGGTTACGACGGCCCCGCAGCGGTGGTGGACGGCCAGGCAAAAAAACGTTACGGTTCCCTTTCTACGGCTGCGCTGGCGGAAAAGGGTCTTTTCAGGGCAGCTTACTCTTCAGCCATATTTTCGGGCAACACCGGAGAGACAGCACAGGTCATCGAAAAATATAACAAGGCTGCGGGAACTTCATTTAAACCCGGGGATTCCCTGGAACGGCTCTTCGGCGTATTTCCCATAGAAGTAAAACGAGCCATAATTTTATAAAACATACTTTACCGCACTGACATCCGGGTGTTCCTAATCATCCAGGAGGCGCACCGGTACGGAAAACCGTACCTTAAAAAAAAACCGGCGGGGTCTACCCATGAATCATATCGCAGTCCGTATTACATCCAAGGAGGCACATTGCCTTTCCGGCGGCTAGTATCGTGTCACAAACTAAACTGTGGATAAAGCCTATTTGGTACAACCTCCGAATCAATTAAAGAACCACCCAATTTATGCATTTAGAGGCTTCATTTCTCATTAGATCTGTAAAGG
>JAIRRF010000228.1 GCA_031256115.1 Treponema sp. | reverse complement strand
GTTTCCCCGAAAAAAGCCAGGTATATTTCACCGGAGTAATCTTCCAGGATTCCAAAGGCCATGGCTTTTCCTTTTTTATCTTTATGAAGTTTTATTGATTTGATGATACCAATAACTGTATAGGTTCCCGGCGCCGCATTATCCGGATTGGACAGATCCAGCTTAACATGTTCTTTCCACAGATCCCGAAATGAATCCAGGGGATGGCCGGAAAAATAAAAACCAATTAGTTCTTTTTCTATGTTTAGCTGTTCGGTCCTGTCCATTTCCGGCATCTGGGTAAATTCATAATCTGGAAAGGTATTTTCACCGGAATCTTCAAAAAGGCTTGTCTGGCCGAAATTGCTTTCATTCTTTTTATTTTGGGAGTAATCAATGGCGGCTTCCATATTTGCCAGCAGGGTAGGCCGGTTAATGCCGAATTTATCGAAGGCTCCGGTTTTGATAAGGAGTTCAATTACTTTCCGGCTTACAATATGCTGATTGGTCTGGCTACTATGAAGGGTAATGCGGTCCAGAAAATCAATAAAATTTTTATATGGCCCTTCCTGCCTTTTTTCGATTATTTCGCCCGCCGGCCCGGATCCTATTCCCTTTATTCCCAGAAAACCAAAGACGATACGTCCATCCACTACGGTAAATAATTTGCCGGAATGATTAATATCCGGCGGTTCGATTTCCAGTCCCATACTCCGGCTTTCGCTGATGCATGCGGAAAGTTTGTCCTTGTCGGGACTATGGATCTCGTTGGAAAGGTTCGCCGCCATAAATTCTGCGGGAAAATTTGCTTTTAAGTATGCGGTCCGGTAAGCCAATACCGCATAGACCGCTGCATGGCTTTTATTAAAACCATAACCTGCAAAAGGGGCCAGGATATAGTAGATACGGCTCGCATCGGCTTCGGTATATCCCTGTTTAACCGCGCCGGCAAGGAAAGGTATTTTTTCTTTTTCTATTATTTCTCTTTTTTTCTTTCCCATTGCCCTGCGGAGCAGATCCGCCTGGCCCATGGAGTAACCGGCTATGATCCGGGCAACCTGCATTACCTGTTCCTGGTAAACAATTACTCCGTAGGTTTCCTTCAGGATTTCTTCCAGGATTGGATGGGGATAGGTAATTTTTCGTTTTCCGTTTTTTGATTCGATGTACTGGGGTATATTATCCATCGGGCCCGGCCGGTACAGCGCGTTTAGCGCTATAAGATCTTCGATCCTTCCCGGCCTGGCCTGGCGCATAATGTTTTGCATTCCTTCGGACTCAAACTGGAATATGCCGAAACTTCTTCCTTCTCCCAGCATGGTAAAGACAGCTTCATCATCTTCCCTGATATTTTTTATATTAAAATCCGCCAAGGCTGGATCCCTCCGGCGGACTAGTTCTTCCGCATGGTTCAAAAGATCCAGTGTTTTTAGCCCCAGAAGATCCATCTTTACAAGCCCGCAGTCTTCCAGATAGTTCATGGAATACTGGGTGGCAATTATACCGGTTTTAGGATCCCGGTAAAGGGGTACATATCCGGTTAGGTCATTTTTGCCGATAACTATTCCCGCCGCATGAATACTGCAATGGCGTTTTAGACCTTCCAGCTTCCGGGCCAGGGTAAAAAGTTCTGTATAGCGGGGGTCTTCTTCCATTTCCCGAAGTTTTGGTTCCCCCATTAATGCCCGGTCAAGGGTTACCTTGGGGCCGAAGGGGACAAGTTTGGAAATAGCTTCGGATTCGGAAATACTTATCGAAAGAGCCCTGGCCACATCCTTAATTACCGCCTTGGCGCCCAGGGTTCCAAAGGTGATAATCTGGGCAACCCGTTCTTTGCCGTATTTTCCGGTAACATAGGTAATAACTTCCTCCCGCCTTTCCTGGCAAAAGTCTACGTCAAAGTCCGGCATGGAGATCCGCTCGGGATTAAGGAACCGTTCAAAGAGAAGACCGTATTTAAGCGGGTCGATGTCGGTAATCCGCAGGGCATAGGCCACGATGGAACCAGCCCCGGAACCTCTGCCGGGTCCTACTTCGATACCCCGGTCTTTGGCCCAGTTGATAAAATCTGCCACAATAAGAAAATATCCGGCAAAGCCCATCTGTATTATTACTTCCAGTTCATATGCCGCCCTTTGTTTAGTTTCTTCCGTATGGTTCCCCTCCGGATATCTTCTTTTTAAGCCTTCCTGTGTCAAATGCCGCAGGTATGCACCTGCTTCAGAAAAATCCCCGGGGATTTCAAACTCAGGAAGGAATTTAGACAGATCCTCGACTCCGACTTTGGGGAAAAAATATTCTGACAGACCGGTCTTTTTATTCGGTCTAATAAATTCGGCAGTGCATCGTTGGGCAATAACCAGGGTGTTTTCCAGGGCTTCCGGATGTTTCGGAAAAAGGGCGGCCATTTCTTCGGCGCTTTTGAAATAGTATTGGTCCCCGGCATATTTTTTTCGTTTTTCTTCGGTCCGGGGTTTTCCCTGGCCGATACAGAGGAGCACGTCATGGGCTACAGCGTCTTCCCGGTTCAGGTAATGGACATCGTTGGTAGCCGCCAGGGGAATTCCGGTACTTCGGGAAATATCGATAACCGCATGATAAATATCCTGTTGGGAAAGATTTGTCCCCCTTAAGGATCCCGCCTGTATCCCGTGACTCTGGATTTCCAGGTAAAAATTAGGATTCCCCCGGGTATCGGCGCCGAAAAGGTCCCGGTAAAGAAGCGCTTTTTTTTCCGCCTCTTCAATTTTCCCTGCCTGGATAAGCCGGGGGATTTCTCCTGAAACACAGCCGGAAAGAGCGATAAGCCCTTCGTGGTATTGAGCAAGAAGTTCATCGTCAATCCGGGGCCGGTAGTAAAAACCTTCCGTGTAGGCAAAGGAACAAAGCTTTATCAGATTGTCATAACCTTTTTTGTTGGTAACCAGAAGCACCATATGGAAGTATTTATTTTCTCCCTCCGAACCGGTTTTTTCCAGCCTCGAACCGGGAGAAACATAAACCTCACAGCCGATTATCGGCCGGACAGGATTTTTCCGGTTTATGTGGTTTCCTTCTTCGTCTACCTTTTCTCCGCAGGCGGCGATAAATTCCATGGCGCCGAACATATTGCCGTGATCCGTCAGGGCCAGGTATTCCATCCCCAGTTCTTTCGCCCGGTCCGCCAAAGCTGTTACCGATACGGCGGCATCCTGTATTGAATTATCAGAATGAACATGAAGATGGACAAAAGGACTCATGGATAAGCCGTCTCCCGGTTATATGCGGTTTCTTTGGATCTTTATCATCTTTATTATTTCCTGGGAATCAACAAATTTTATTTTTCCGTTTTTTTCCTTTGCTTCATATTCACCTATAATCTGTTTATCAATTATATCTTCATATAATTCCTTAAGTGA
>JAIRRF010000219.1 GCA_031256115.1 Treponema sp. | reverse complement strand
GAAACTACCCAGGAAATTCTGAAAGTCAGTCTGGGGGTCGATAAAAGTCCGGGAATTATTGAAGTCCATGTAAACGAGGACATAATTTTTGTTGAAATCACCGAAGGGCTTAACCGGGATAAATTAAGTCTTTTGGGTCTGAAAATTACCGAGCTGGTTAAACTATATGAAATAAAGGTACCGAAAGTAATCATTATGCTGAGCAATATTAAATTAGGTTTTTATGACAGTCCAAACTTAAAAAAATTGATGGAGAATGTAATTCCGACATCCGGGGCAAAGCCGGCCAATATCCGAATTCTGACAAACGATGAATTTGTAAAGAAATTCATTGAAGCGGAGAAAGAATATGGTCAAATAGAAGTGGTCAACAATCTTCAATTGGCTTTGGACGGATTAATGGCCGGACTGGGAAAAGCCGAGGCTGAAGACTATAAAGCGGAGTTTATAGGCGACAAAATTCTTTCTGCGGAAAAAGCCAAAGAAGAAACGGTACAGCTTCGTTTTGACGGAGAAATCAGGATCAGTACCTTTGATGTAAAGGAAAGCCTGAAAGGTCTGCACATAGCCACAGTGGACGACGATGAGATTATTACAGGGTTGATTAAACATACTTTTAATGGTTTTGATGTAAATTTAAGTATTTTTTCCAATGGTGCGGAATTTATTTCTTTATTGGGCAAAGAAAATTTTGATCTGGTTTTACTGGATATGATCATGCCCAGAGCAGACGGTTTTGCCGTTCTAAGAGAAATAAAGGACAGGAATATAAATGTTCCGGTAATTGTCCTTTCCTCGGTTAGTCAGCAGGAAACTATTATCCGTGCTTTCCAGATGGGGATAAAAAGTTATCTTGTAAAACCATTAAAACCTTCAAATATTTTCAAGAAAGCCCTGGAAATCTTAAAGGTAAATTTTTAACTATGGAAGAAAGCGGCAAAAACTCAGCGGACACTTCTTTTACAACTGAGCCTCGTTTAGCCAAACAGCGCCCGGCGCGGCGGCAAAGCACATATTATTATTTTTTCAGGGATTCTTCGTCTGCCATGGCCATTACGGACAAGTGGGGAACCCTTGTGGAAGGAAACGACCGCTTTCACGATTTAATTGAATCCCTTTCGGGGGCTGTGGTGGATATAAAAAGCAATACTGCCAGCTTGGGTTCTTCCCTGGATTTTTTGCCTATTCATGATGCAGTCCGGTTTTCCAATTTTTTATCAAAATTAGCCAATGATGCCGCCGACAAGATGGATTTTAAAACTCCCTACCGGGACAGGAATGAAGGCATTCACTGGCTTGGAATACATGCATGGAAAATGAACATTGATCCGAGGGTTGATCTTTCGGGCAGGGGGCCCTTTATCGGCTTTATCATAAACGATGAAACCGTGGAAATTGAAGCAGAGGAAAAGCTCCAGGAAGATATGAAAATAGCCGAAAAAGCCATGGAAGCCAAAAGCCTTTTTCTGGCTACCATGAGCCATGAAATTCGTACTCCTATCCAGACAATTATCGGTATGGCCGAACTGCTGGACGAAACCATTTTGGACAAAAGCCAGGATGAATATGTTCAGCAGATAAAATTTTCTGCCGATATACTGCTTTCACTGATAAACAATATCCTGGATTATTCCAAGATCGAAGCGGGAAAAATGTATCTGGAACGAATCCCTTTTTCTCCCGCAGAAAATATTGAGCAGGCCGTAAAAATGTTTTCGATAGAAATTGAAAAGAAAGGACTTGAACTGGTTCTGGAAATGAAACCCGGCGTCAGACAGCAAATAACCGGGGATCCGGGCAAATTCCGTCAGGTTTTGATCAACATAATTAAGAATGCTGTTAAATTTACATCCATGGGAAAAATCACAATCAGTGCAGAGCTTGCCCTTGGGGATGAAAAAATAAGAACCATTACCATATCAGTGGCTGATACGGGAATTGGTGTTCCTGATGAAGCTCGGGAACGGCTCTTTACAACTTTTATGCAGGCCGATTCCTCCCATACCCGCCGTTTTGGCGGCACCGGCCTTGGATTGGCAATTTCCCGTACCATGGTTGAACTTATGGGAGGAACTATTGAAATGATCCCAAACAAGGGAGGGGGATCGATTTTTCGTTTTACAATCCCTGCGGAAGAGGCAGAACCGGAAACACTGAATGATCTTGTTATTCCTCTGGAGGTAGTAAAGAGCATGAGTGTAACGGAAGTTTCTTTTTCCGGCAAGGTACTGATTGTGGAAGATTATTCGATAAATCGGAATCTTTTTGTAATGATTATGGAGAAAATGGGTATTCAAACAATTCAGGCCGAAGACGGCATAAAAGCATTGGAAAAAGTATCTTCCGATATAGATATGGTTTTTATGGATATCCAAATGCCGCAAATGAACGGCTATGAAACAGCAGCCGAAATGCGGAGACAGGGTTTTAAGATGCCAATAATTGCTGTTACTGCCGGTGTGCTTGGGGAAGAACAAAAACAATGCCGGGAAGCCGGGTTTAATGATATTCTTTTTAAGCCTTTTAAAAAGCCGGTTATTGAAGCAATGTTCCATAAATGGGCAGCTAAAACCAAACAAAATGATCATGTTGATGATCCTTTCAATGAAACTCCCGCCGAACCGGCAGAAAACCAAAAAAACTTTCAGATTTTTAACAGAGACTTTTTAATGGATACTTTTATGAACGACGGGGAAAGTGCAAAAGCCCTGTTGGTCCGTTTTTTGGATCGAATTACCGGTCAGCTGGGAATTCTTCCCGCCCTGATGGAAAAGAAAGACTGGGCAGAAGCTTATCGAATTGCCCATACGATTAAGGGAACTGCCATGACATTTTCCGGAATGGAATTGGGAAATGCTGCCGCAAGACTTGAAAGAGCGTACAAATTGGTTGATCTCAAGGAAATGGAATCAGCCCTGCCGCACTTAATGGAAACATATAAAAATTTTAAAAATGCCGCGGATGAATTTCTACAGTCATGAAATGGTCCTGCCTGCATACCCATACCAATTTTTGCGACGGGAAAGCTGATATAGAAACCATGTGCGAAACTGCATATGCCAAAGGTTTTGAATCAATTGGTTTTAGTTCCCATGCTCCTATATTAAAAAAGACAGGTATAAGAACTAAAAGCTCCATAAAGGAAAAGAGGCTTGATGAATACATTGACCGGGTTTTAAAAGCCCGAAAATATTGGAATGGAAAACTTTCCGTTTATTTGGGTTTGGAAGTTGATTATGTACACGGACTTTGCGGCCCCGCCGATGCGGATATACAGGCCCTGCCTCTGGATTATATTATTGGGGCGGTACACTTTTGTTCTTTGCCAAAAAAAAATGAGTTTTTTTCAGTAGACGAATCTCCGGAAAATTTCAGACTCGGTCTGGAACAATTTGACAACGACGGCTATGCCTTCTGCGAAGCATATTATAATATTTACAACAACATGATAAACGCCGGAGCTTACGACATCCTCGCGCACCTGGACCTGATAAAAAAAAATAACGACCTGTTTCGTTTTTTTACCCCCGGGGACAGCAGATATACCGGACTTTTGAAAAAAACTGTTAATCTTATCGCCGCTGCCCGGACCGATGCAGAAAAAAACGGAGTTTCCGTACCGGTGGTGGAGGTAAATACCGGCGGCATGAACCGCGGCTATAGTTCTGAACCTTATCCTTCCCGCGACACCCTGAAACTCCTGGCTGAACAGAATGTTCCTCTGGTATTAAGCGCTGATGCACATACTCCGGATCAACTTGGGAAGAACTACGAAGCCGCCATGAAAGAAATGAAAGAAGCAGGTTATACCGGCATGGCGTTTTTTGCAGGGCGGCGGGAAGGAAAAGCAGTATGGCAGGAAGAAGCATTGGCTATATAACAGTTCGCAAATCCTTTATTATAAGCTGCGGTGACAGAACGCCGTTAAACCAGTTCCGGGTTACGGTGTACAAAAGATCCACCGTATCTCCTTTGTCAAAGTCTACTTTAACCCGACTGGCGGCGTTCCAGTAAATTCCCGGCCATTTTAAATTTCCGGTGTCCAGGGTAAGTTTTACATGTTTTAGTTTTTCCTTTCCCATTAAAGTAATGTCCGCAATCTTAAATCCCCGTGAAAGAAAAAGCAGGGGCCGGTTCTTTTCGCCATAGGGTTCAAAGAGATCAGCCAGTTGAAGGATGTAAAGATCCTTTTTACCAATAATCCTGGGATCTTCCTCCAGCCGGGAAAGGCAGGAAAGAGGGATCTCTGCATCAATTTCCAATGCTTCTTCTTTGAAAGCCTTAATATCCATATTAGCCGCAATGGTTTTAAGCCGTTCCAGCAGGGTATTCCAGTTTTTCCTCTCCATCGTAAAACCCGCAGCAAAGTCGTGGCCTCCGTACCGAATAAAAAGTTCGCCGCATTGTTCCAGTAGAAAACTTAAATTGTATTCCCGGACAGAGCGAAAGGAACCTTTAATAGTGTCATCAATAATCGATGCTGCCAATGCAGGCACATTAAAATGATCAACCAGGCGGCTTGCTACCAGACCCGTAAGGCCGGGAAGAATATTTTCGCCGGAATAAACCGCCATATTCCGGCCAAAGTCGCCGAGATTTTTATATACCTCCGGTTCAGCCCGGCGGTAAAGATCTTCGACCAGCCGTTTTCGTTCATTGTTCATTTTGGTAATTTCGTCTGCCAGAATATCCCGTTCTTCCATTGATTCACTTAATAACAGGGAAACAGACTTTTCCGCCCGGCCCATACGGCACGGTGCATTAATTACCGGAGTAAGCTGCCAGGAAATATCATCTGCCGAAAGGGGCCGTCCTGCCAGATCCTGTTTAAAAAGAAGATCCGACAAGCCGGGCCTGGGTTTTTGAAACATCGCTTCTATGCCTTTCCTTACAATCAGCCGGTTCTCATCCCGCAACGGCATAATGTCGCCGATGGTTCCCAGAGCGGCAAGCTGTAGTCCGGCATCGTCTTCTTCATTGAAAATAGTTTCTTTTTTCAAAACAAAACTTACAAAAAGATTCACCAGTACATCCAATTCACCGGTGTTTTGTTCACTGTATTTGCCAATCCTGGACAATTCCTTAAGGCGGAGAAGGCTTTTTCCGGTAATCTGAGGAATGATTTTGCTGATTTCAGGGGACATATCGAGCATTTGGATTTCCACCCCTGTACCAAAGGTTTGGGCCAGAAGTTTTTTCTGTATCGGAAGATCCCAGCAAAGGATTTGCTGGCCGGAAAGAAACATCGGAATCCGGGTATTGTTTATACCCACCATACCAGGTACTACGGTTTCCACAAGAGTATCAATTACTGCCAGATTACGGAGTTTTACTATCTCGATAATCATCGCTTCGGTACCGGGCCTGGCATTTAAAAGGGAAATGGCTTGACCAAAAATGGTACTCTTCATGGCAAAACGAAGGGCCGATACCAGTTTGTATGCCACAGCAGATCCGGAGAGTTCCCTAAAAGGGTATGGCCCCGGCAGCTTAGGGTTAATAAGTGCATCAGCTTCGGGAAGAAGCTCCGGAGGATTATGATGATCAGTTACAATTACTCCTATTCCCAATTCTGCCGCTCTGGAAATTTCTTCCCGGTTGGAAATACCGCAGTCTACAGTAACAATCAAGGTTCCAAAGTCTGCGGCAAAATCTTCCACCGCTTGAGCCGATAATCCGTAGGGTTCTTCTCCCATGGGAAGCCGCCACCGTACATCAAAACCGGAACGGCGCAGAAAATCCGTTAACAGAACTGTCCCGGTAATCCCGTCTACATCCCTGTCGCCAAAGATCATTACCTTTTCTCCTTCTTCCCTGGCGGCAAGAATCCGTTCCACCGCATCTTCCATGCCCGGAAGCTCAAAGGGATTACGCAGGTACCGGAGGTCGTTTTCCAGATAGTAACGGATTTCTTCACCTGTTCTGATTCCACGCCGCAGCAAAATGGAAGCACAAAGTAAATCGCAGCCGTATTTTTCCGCAAAGTTCTTAACATCGTCCGGGGCAAGTTCCGATTTACGCCATTCCATTTAACTCCCTCCCGTCCTAAATTCCATTCATCTGCAAAAGCTTTTACGTTTTACTGTTCCAATTTTTTGAGAAGCGTTTTCAATTCTGCCAGAGACGTCGGATCCAGAATGCACCGGGTCAGTTCCGAAGGGGGTTTGTCCTGTACTGCAAGAAGCCAGCGGCGGACTTCGGGACAAAGAAT